>JANORE010000532.1:0-3751 GCA_031415155.1 Akkermansiaceae bacterium
TTTGTGGAAATAGCGCGGCGAATTTTATCTGAAGGACGCAAGCCCGCCAGCGAGCGGCTAGACAGCTCTGGGGGCAAGCTGGAGGCGATTTTTTACTCCAAAGTTGGACACCGTTGTTGTCATTATTAAATCGGACCGAAATTATATAGAAATATTTTTTCTTCGATGCCGAGGGAAATCTTGCCTATCCGTTCAAGCAAATCCATCGGCACCAACGATTCCCGTCAGCTCGAGGAAACCGTCTGTCTCCGCAACTACGCCGGTAGCGTTGCCTCTTGGTTCGTACACCATACCAGCTTGGTTGCTTTCGGTTGGCTTGTTTCCCCTTGCGAGCAGCCCATAAAACGAAACATCCGCAGTGATCAAAAAATTTGCTTGTTCCCGCCATCGATCAACACCTCGCTGCGGTCGGCATCCCCCGTTTCCTACACAAGCTCTATTTATCTCACACTTTAAATTACCCGCAGACGGGAAAATCAGCAGCATTAGGAAAATGGCGGCGAGGAAATCCAAATCAGGAAGCTCCTGTCAAATCGGCTAGTTATACTGCCGCACTTCATATTTTGTGGAAAACGTCGGGCAGGATTGCCCCAACGGGGTAATATGCGATAGCCCAGGGCATCGCCCTAGGTAATGGGTGGACGCAATAGTTTAGCCCTGAAAGGGCGGAACTTTTCAGGAGGTGGCGCATCAAATTTCGCCCTTTCAGGGCTTGAATTCCTTAGGATTTCTCTACCCAGGGCGATGCCCTGGGTTATCGCATTTTGCCCCGTTGGGGCAATCCATTGAGCGACGACACCGTGGCGCGGCACCGAACCCCGGTGCCCGCAAGGCCTACTCCAGCGGCATCGTCGAGGTTTTGAACCTCCGGGTCGGTGTGTTCATGAGAAAAGCGTCTGGCCACCGCAGTTTCGATCTGATGCGAACATTTTTCTATCATACACTGGGAGATCTACCCGAATCCAAGTTCACCCACAGAGTTTGCGGAAGAGACCTCAAAAATCTGCTGAGGTAAGTTCGCGTGTTTCCGTAGAACACAAATGATGCTCATCCCCGCTTGCTAGAGTCGCTCTTATTCGTCTGAAAATTGTGCCCAAACACGAGTATTGCCTGAGTTTTCATGGTCATAGTCTGCAAAGATTCCACATTTCCCGCTTTGTCCGATACGTATCGCCTGCTCATTCAATGTCACACTTTTTCCCTTCTCAGAAGTGAGCTTCCCAGCGGCAAACAACGCTTGAATTTCCTGGATGTGATTGCCAGTCCAGACCATGGTTCCGCTCTGGAACTGGATGCTTCCATTGATCACGGACAATGCATCTGCGTTACGGTGGTGAATCCTTAGAGAACCGTTTGCCAATTCGACTTTTCCGCTGCCAGATACGCCCAGTGTGATCTTGTCCGTCACCGATAAGTCACCACCGGATTGGATGGAAATGGTTGCCTGATTTGCATGACTCACGTTCAGTGTTCCCACGTAGGATGGTGCGTCGATCACCAGAACATCAGTCACCGCGGTATGATTCACGATGTCATGATTCGCGGGTTCAGTGCCGCGATCCCAGTCGTTGTGGATATACCATTTTCCTGATTTTGAGGTATTGAGATAGGTCATCGTTTCAGGAGCAGTGTTTTGAAACACGAGATCTTTTGAGTATTTATTATGCACAAAGTCATCGGCAGTTCTGAATTGCCGTCCCGCCAAGATCGACATTGTCGAAGATCAGACCTGAGATTTGCGCTGCACTACCGCCTAAAAGCGTGTCACGCATTCCGAGAGCCTCGGGTGCCGCCGCGCGGATATTTTCAAAACGGACACCCGAGATGTTTCCCTTCAGATCTTCCATTCTCCATCCGATCAAAGTGCGTCTCGGTAAGGGATCCTCGAAGTGAATATTACGAAAAAGCACATGCGATCCTTCGTTCGCATCCGTGGCAAGATCGGCGAGGGAAATCGCCGCGCGGTTCGTGCCGCCTACAAAAATGGACCGTCTGTAAATGATGTCGAGATCCTCGATACACAAGCGACCACCCGGAAGTGAGGTGGGATCCTCAGAAGTCATAAAACTGCAACGCAAGGCATCTCCATTGCAGTCATTCCAGTAAACATTCCTGCGAATGCCCATCCCTGCGACATAGGAGCTGTCATCTTGCACGCGCATGAAGCAGTCCTCGACGTAAGTCCCCCGGTTAGACTGGATGCCGTCGCCATTTCCACGCCAGCCAAGTGCCTTTGCCCAGCGCGCAACATTGAATTTACTCGGGTCTAGGTTGTTATTTCCCGCAAGTGCACAGGTGTGGTATGCAGGGTCGGCAAAAGTAATACCCTCGACCTTACAGCCCTCCGCGTTATGGCCCAACTGTAATGGCGATGTGGGCCAGCGATTTTCATCAGCGATTTTCCATGTTTCACCCGCATGAGGAATCCGTTCACCAGACAGTGTGCCATGTCCAAAGAGTCGGATGTTTTTGGCATCGGATGAGTCGTGAGCATTATTCATGTTGCCATGCACCATTGCATCTCCGGGGATGTAGTAGCTGCGACGACTACGCACTCGGAAATCATCACCCATTTCATAATCACCCGTAAAAATTTGGTGAACCCCGGGCTTGAAATAAAGCGTCGTCCAAGAACCGTCATCCGGTGGAACCTGACCGGGTTCCACTGCAAGAACCCCCGGGCTTCCCAATACCGGCTTATCCAGAATGAACGGATTGGCAAAAATCATCACCGCGTGAATTGCCTTTTCATTGGTGAATGGGAAATCTCCCCAATTGTTGGATGCACACGGTGCCAATTGCTCATCCATCTGCCCGTCAATATCGACGGCAAATAGGACGGGTTTGTCAAAAACGACGTAGGCTTTGCCGTTTTCCACACGCCATGACCGGACTTTGCGGCGGGGATGCGGTGTTGCTTTCCGAATATCTACCGGCGCACCTGTGCTTGGATCCAAGCGTGTGATTTCCACCTCGACAGGGACGTTGTTCGCCATCTCGAAGTTGCAGTAGGAATTACTCCATCCGCCGATGGCGAGATTGTAGTAAGCCTTGCTGGGCAGACCGGCATCAATGCACTTCGTAAACCAAGCAAATGGCTCCTCCCACGTAGGCGATCCGACTTGATGGATGCGAAAGCGGTAGTGAGGAGACGCCGCCAAACCAGGCACTGGTGGATATACCGACAGCCCTTTTACGGAAATCTGATCGTTAGGCAATGGGAAGGCCGCATGCGTCAGTGCCAATGGCAAGGAATCGTCGCCCTGCAGCGTGGCCGCATCCAGAAGTTGCAGGCTGTTCTGCATCACCTTGACGGACATCGTCGTGACAGCTGGAGCTGCCACCGAGAAGGTCAAGACTTCCCCTGTCAGATTGCCGGTATGCAGCGCATCCACCCGTGTCCCGGCAATGTCTAACTGCAATTTCATGCCCCCTAATTTACTGAGTGTAACGAGTTTTGGAAAACGGACTGAAACACGAATGTCATTCCCCGGAGAATGCACCGTGGGGCTTTCTGAACCGGTAATGGCACCCACTCCATTCGGGATCTGAGGTTCGGTCAGGTTCGTGCCAGCCGCGTCGATGTAAAGATCGTCCAAATAGAAAGAAGCACCCGCCCAGTAAAACAAATAGAAGTCGGTAAGCGGCGAGGAGGAATCCGCCAAGTCACCGGCAAAACTCTTTTCCCCAGCAAGCAACATCTGCGTCCCGCCGTCTTCGTGCTGGTAATAAATGGAGTAAGTGTCCGATG
>JANORE010000533.1:0-8034 GCA_031415155.1 Akkermansiaceae bacterium
TAAGCACCCGGAGATCGTTGCGAAGCTAAAGTCGCTCCTAGAAAAAATGAATGCGGACTTTGAGGCCGATAATTCATCCGCGCGCCGTCCGTCCGGCAAGGTCAAGAACCCACAAAATCTCTACTCCTATGAAGATAAGTCGAACCGTAAGGTTCAAAAATAAATCCGATTTCCAAAAACCCAAAACAGATGCTCACCAAGTTCCGATTTATTTACCTCTGCACCATTTACATTCACCTGATGACTCGGGCGGATGCCGCGCCGCCGACCTCTTGGCCTTACTGGCCAGAGTATCATAAAACACCGCTGGATCAGATTCGCCCGCAAGAGTGGAAAACCGCGGACCATGTCATCGACGGATGGGACTGGTCTTTACCGCCGACCGTGAAGCCGTCGCCTAATGGGCTGCTAGCCGTCTATCGCACTTCTAATATTAAACATCCGCTCAACAAGGAGATTCAATCATTGAATCTACCATTGAATCAGACGCTTGAGCTCTGGGTCAAGTGGCGTGACTTGGAGCCGACCGAGGGTCAATACCGATTTGATCTTCTGAAGAGCCGGATCGAGGAGGCTAGCCAGAAAGGATGCCGCGTGGTGTTGCGGATTCTCAGTTCTGCGACCATTTTCGCGCCGGAATGGCTTGCGGATTACAAGGTTCCCATCCGGCAGGAGAATAGTAAAAATAAGCCGAAAGTGACCAATTATGAAATTTCAAATCCAGAATTTCATAAGCGCTATCTCCTCTTGGTGAAAAAACTCGGAGAAAGCGGAATCCCTGAAATGGACAGCCTGAAAGGATCTTACGTGGGCTACGCATCGCCATCGTATGGAGACGAAGGCATCGGGCCACATGGAGTGGATCCGGATACAGTTCCTCATGTGGTCGAACGGCTCGACGGCTGGGGACAGGCTTTTGATAAGTTCAAGCAAAAGGTATTCATGGGTGGGAGTTCCGCCCACGGCTTCAAAAAAGGATTCGGTACCCGCCGAGGTTTCGTAGAAATGTATCTCTATCACATCCCGGATGAAGAGATCGGCCAGACGGTGGATAAACAAGGTTATCTCTTCGTGGACGACTCGGTCGAGTTGCTAAAAAGCAAGGCTTTCCATGGGGAAGAAAACGAGGAGTATGAAGAAAAATGGGCGACCAAGGAGGGCGGCTTCCGCTTTGGCGAGAACACCGATAGCTTCACCTACCGATACTTCATTTCAAATTTGAGGACCCTGCAAATGCAGTGCAATCACGTGCTGATGAACCCATTTTCCATCTACCCGGAGCAGATGGTCTGGGTGGGGCAGACTCTTGGCCGAACGGTGCAGGATTCGCCAGATATTTGGTGCGCGTTGCGCGAAAGTTACGTCCGCAAAGCCGGTCCTGTAAAGAATGTCGAGCGCTGGCTCTATCAGCGGGATTCACCAGGATTCGAAACCAGCCCGGTCGTGAAGATCGATCATCCGATCAAGATGTGGATGGTCGCACCGGACCAGAATTTCGACTACATCGCCCGCAAGGGAAAACAAATCGGACTCGCCGTCGATGACCGCTGGTGCGGTGGTAAGCCAGTGGATGTGGCCGTGAAGACCACCTATTTTGACAAAGGAGTCGGCACCGTCGATGTCCATGTGAAAACCAAAGGCGGCGATGTGACCAAGCAAATCAAGCTGACTGGCAGTGACAAGCTCAAGACCGCCACTTTTGTGATCGAAGATGCCGTTTTCCCAGCTCAAAAGATGGACTATGATCTAACCTTTAAATCCAGCGGAGATGAAGCGGTGTTGTCGTTTGTGCGGATCATCCGTCTGAATTGAAGCGAAACGAAACGAAAAGGAATCCCTGCATCTACCGGGGCTATACTGCCGCGCATGATGAATTGTGGAAATGATACCGTCGCTCAATGGATTGCCCCAACAGGGCACAATCCAGCCCGACATTTTCCACAAAATATGAAGCGCGGCAGTATACCTCATTTTGGCACCTTGATTTTTAGCAGGGTTTCCAAGGTCTCTTCGCTGAGGGTGCGCGGATTCTTCTGCCACAGATGGTGTCTTTGATCGTTTTGTCTGACCGAAGAAAATTGAGCACCAGCTTGCACAGCAGGGCGAGGTTTTGGCTGGCTTGGGCTTTGCGCACGCGGCTTCGATCTCGGTAGAAGGGTCATGTCCAGAGCCCAGTGGCAGCTGTTTTCGATACCCCAGTGACGACGGACTAGATCTAACAACCGACCGGATCGGCCGCCTGCAGAGGAAGCCCGAAAACATATCAAGATGATGCCAAATAGAAATCTCATCTATTCGGTCCGTAATGATTTTGCGGATTTTCTTCTTCATGTCATCAGGCTTCCTCTATCAGTAGGTTTTTTCACCTGAACTCTGGCTTGTATTGGTGGCTTGTATTGGCTGCGAGTAGTTGTGTATTTTTGGCGCATGGACTCATTCCAATTGCGGCAGGAATTCTTCGAGAAAATGGATTGGCACGGCACCTTCGGACTGTTGCTGGACCTGTTGCCGGATGTGGCGTTTTTCATGAAGGATCTGGAAGGACGTTTCGTGATGCACAACCGGCGTGCGTGCGAGTTCTGCCGGGCGGCCACGGAGGAGGAAACGCTTGGGAAAACCGACTTCGACTTCTGGCCGCCCGACCGCGCGGCTAGCTATGTGGAAGGCGACCATCAAGTGATGACCACCGGCCAGCCGATCCTCAATGCCATCGCTGCCGCGCCGGAGGAGGCGGGTTCCGAAAACCTGATTCTCTATAGCAAAGTGCCGGTGCGCGACCAGAACGGCAAAATTATTGGCTTGGCAGGCATTTACCGCGAACTGGACAAGAAAGGCACTGCACCCTCCGCCTACGGGCGCATGGGTGATGCCCTTCACACGATGCACAAGCACCATGCGGAGAATGTACAGATAGCCGAGCTGGCGGCGGCGGCTTCCCTTTCGATCAGCCAGTTCAACCGGAAATTCCGCCGAATGTTTGGCACCACTCCACGCGAATACCTGCTAAGGGTGCGCACCAACGCCGCCTGCCGCCTGCTGGAAACCACCGACATGACCGTCACGGCCATCGCGCTCGAAACCGGTTTTTTCGATCACAGCCATTTCACCCGCATCTTTCAACGCATCATGAACATCCCCCCTGGGGCGTACCGGCAACGGCATACCCCTGAAAAAACCAGATGATCATTGCGGGGAGTACCCAAGAGGCCATCACCCCCGCAAGCCGGTGAGCTGCATCAGGCGGTTGGTCTGGTGATAGGCCTCCTCCACCCACTCGACGATGCGCGTGGGATCGGGCGAATATTCCAGTTCGATGGCCACCGTGCCGTCGATCTCGAGTTCCTTGATGGCTTGCAGATAGGGTTCGAATTTGACGATGCCGTGGCCGGGCGGTAGATCACCGTGGACCTTGCCGTCGCAGTCGCTGATGTGGACGTGGATGGCCTTTCCTTTGAGCTTCGCGAGGTCGCTGGGCACGGTGTCGGCGAGCACGAGGTGGCTGATGTCGATATTGGCACGGACGCGGTGGTGGGCGCACTCGTCCACGAAGGCGACCATTTTATCGACGCTGTTGAGCAGGCTGAGACGGAAAGGTTCCAGCTCCAGGGCAATGTCCACGTTCTTCTTGTCCGCGTAATCGCCGAGGATGCGGCAGGTCTCGATGCCCCATCCCCACTGCGCTGCGGGGGGGATGACTTCGCGTTGCCAGATGTATTCGCCAAGCACGAGCAGAATATTTCGCGCACCCCATTCGTGGGCGAGGTCGATGAATGTTTTGCAGCGTGCCATGTGGAAATCCCGCACGGGCGGGTTGAAATCGATCAAACCGGCGGCGACGACGACGACCGAGGTGATGGGCAGGTTGTGTTTCTGGCAGGTGTCCGCGACGATTCGCTTCTCCCCGGCGCTGATGCCGTAGGCTTCGGTGAAAATATCCACGCAATCGAAGCCGATGCGGGCGATGTGGGCGAGGCCGGTGGCGGTGTCCACGCCTGCTTGGTCGAAGGCGCTGTTGATGATGCCGAGTTTCATGATGTTATTGGGTATTTCAAGTTGATGGTTAAAGAGTCAGGAGCCGGGATGGATTTCCGTTAGCGGCACGGCGCGATGTTCCGCAGCGCTGCGGTAGGCGGCCTCCACGAGTGCCATGGTCTTGAGGTTGTCGCGCCCGCTGATGGCCGGAGTGGTATCGGTGTGAATTGCTGTTAGAAGCTGGCCCATCGTTCCTGCGAAAGCATCGGGAAACCAACTCTCGGACCAGGCCGGCTGGTGGAATGAAGCGTCGCCCTTCACGGCGTATCGGATGGTGGAGGGCGTGGTGTAGGGATCTTTCACCCAGCCGATGTCGCCGATGGCAAGTCCGTCCATGCCCTCGATACGCCAACCGATGGCGAGGTCCGCCGGACAGCCTTCTCGGGCAGGACCTGTCCAAACATCGTCGATCACGGTGCAACGCAGGCCATTTTCATATTCCAGAATGTAAGTGGCGATGCCGTCGCTGTGGGGAAACTGCGTGCGTGGGTCGGGACGCGTGCTGCAATAGATCCGAACGGGATCGCCGAACCAGTAGCGCAGGCAATCGAGATGATGGATGGACATGATGCGCAGGGTGACCCAGCCGAGTTTCTCCTGCCATGGCATGAGGTGCGGGATGCCACGCATGTCGATGCTGGCGAATACTGGTTGGCCGAGTGCGCCCTGATCCAGCAGCGACTTGGCGGCATGGACGGATTGGTCGTAGCGCATGTTCTGATTGACCGCGAGCACGATGCCGGCGCGCTCGCACAGTTCCACGGCGCGCACGGCTTCGGCATAGTCCATGCCCAGCGGTTTCTGGGCAAGGATGCCTTTGACGGTGCCTCGCTGGCAGGCGGCTTCGATCAGGCCGAACTGCGTGTCCGGCGGCACGGCAATGTCCAGCACCTCGATGTCCGGGTCATCCAGCAGTTCATCGTAGCTGCAAACTTTGCCGATGCCGTGGCGTTCGGCTGTTTTCGCGGCAGATTCGACCGCGCGTGAGGCAATTGCCACCGGGTTGTAGCCCGCCTTGCGATAGCTCGGCAGGTGGCAATCGCTCACGATGAATCCGCTGCCGAGGATGCCGATGCGGTAGTCCCTCTTCGGCGGCGCGGGCGGGGTGATGGAGATATTGATGTCAGGCATGGGGAAAAACTATCAGATTCTAGCAGTGAGCTGTTTTTGAGCTTCCGCGAAACAAGTCCGGGCGATTTCGTTGTAAACCAGCGCCTCGCGATAGCGGTCGCTTTCTTCCACTTGCCTGCCGCTGGCGTCGGGGAAACTGCGGGCGTAGTAATAGGCACCAGAGAGGAGTTCGGGGCAAAAAATAAGACAGTCTCCGGGTCCGGCATTTCTCAGGAAGCTGACCATCGTGTGAGTCCAGAGGGATTTGAAGTCTTCAAGAAAATCGGCCACGCCATGAGCTGTGGGCGGGCGGTTTTTTCCAGTGCCGATGGAGACCTGGATGCAGCCGGAGCTGCCGATGCGCCCATGGATGAAAGCCACGCGGTCCAAGATGGGCTGCATGAAGGCGAGTTTCATTTCCATGCCGCCGTAGGGCAGTTCCTGGCCGGTGTAGTAGTGGCTGAAGTCTCCGTTGAATCGCACTTCCGGGAAACGCTTGGTGAGTTGCACGGTACGCCAGATGTCCTGGGTGATGGTGGCGCGGTGAGTCTCGATAAAAACCGGCAAGTTGTGATGCTCCGAGGCGCGGAGAATGGCCTCCATCAGGCGGTCAATCGCGTCGTCGTCCTCGATCCCCCAGCCGACGTGCAGGGTCAGGCAATCGTGACCCAGTGCGGCGTGAGATGCGATGATGGAATCGGCCTCGGCGGGTAAATTCACGCGATCCGATCCGCAATGGCGCAAATGCGTTCCGGCGGGCGGCGGGACGGAGTCCACGAATTGCACGCCACTAAAACCATCGGCGGCCAGTCGTGCGTCCCGTGCATTGCCGCTGAGTCCCGGCCAAATGGAATCCGGGCGCAAGTCATCTAGATTGGCGAGATTGAGATACGCCAGAAGCTTTGGCTCATCGTGGGAACCGTCGTTGAAATAGGAGCGCATGGTTAGAAGGAGTCGCTGGAGATTTGCAGCTCGGGCACGCCGAGTTCTTGGAGCATTTTAGTCACCGCCTTGATCATCATCGGCGGGCCGCAGAGGTAGTATTCGACAGCTTTCGGGTCCGGGTGATCGCGTAGGTAATGCTGGAGCGCGACTTCGTGGATGAAACCAGTGAGACCGGTCCAGTTGTCCTCCGGCAAGGGCGAGGAAAGCGCGAGGTGGAAGGAGAAGTTAGGATGTGAGGCGGCGAGTTTTTCAAAATAGTCCTCGTAGTAAATTTCCTGCCGGGAGCGAGCCCCATACCAGTAGCTGACGCGGCGACGGGTGCCCTCCGTTTCGAAAAGGTGGGACAAATGCGCACGCAGCGGTGCCATCCCCGCGCCGCCGCCGATGTAAACCATCTCGCGTTGTGTGGGCTTGATGTGGAAATCCCCGTAGGGACCGATGGCGCTGACGGTGTCGCCGGGCTTGAGATTGAAGACATAGGCAGAGCCGACGCCGGGCGGGCAATCCTGCCCCGGTGGCGGCGTGGCGATGCGCACGTTGAAACGCAATGATCGCTCAAGCTGTGGATTACAGGCCAGTGAGTAATTATTGCGTCTGCCGGATTCGTGGTGGCTGGCGCCAAGATCAAAAACATGCTGGTGCCGCCAGACGGTCGCGTAGGGTTCTGGGATATCGAAATCTGAAAAGTGGATCTGCCCGTACGCCGGGATATCGATCTGGAGATAATCGCCGGGAGAAAACGAAATTTTCTCCGCATCATCGACTGGCTCCAGCACCAGTTCCTTGATGAAAGTGGCCACGCTGCGATTGCTGACCACGCGCAGGGCGATGGTCTTCTGCCCGCGCGCACCGCAACCTTTGGCCAGCGCGAGGTTGAGGCGGATGCGGCCGTCTTTTTCCTCGATGGGATAGGTAGCGAGTCCCCGACAGATCGGGGCGCGTGCCGGTGCGCCATCGGCTAGGAAAAAGCGACCGTTGTGCTTGGGACATTCGATAATGTTATCTTTGACCAATCCGTCGGCGAGGTGCGTGTTGCCATGAGTGCACATGCCATCGGTGGCGTAGAGGTCGCCCCGGGCATCGCGAACGACAGCATAGGTTTTGCGCCCGTGATCGAAGCGGATCACATCTGCCCGACCTAGGTCCGCTGCCGCACCGACTTCGATCCAGCCATCCGAATCCGGCACGGCGTCCGGCACGCGTCCTTCGGTGACATCACGAGGTTTCGCTTCAGGCAATACCCGCTTGACGTGGTAAGCGGGATCTCGGACTTGCCGCAGCACCGCCGGGATAATTTCGCGCCAAGCGGCGATCAGGCCGGGATAGGGCGTCGGCATGTCGTTTTTCACCTCCTCGTGGAGCCGTGGCAGTGCGTGATAGGGCACCAGCGGAAACATGTGGTGCTCCACGTGGTAATTCATGTTCCAGTAGAGAAAACGGTTGATTGGGTTCATGTAAACCGTCCGGCAATTCAAGCGGTGATCGAGGACATTTTCCGCCAGACCGGTGTGCTGGGTGAGGCCGTAAATAAGCATCAGCCAGGTGCCGACGATGTGTGGCAAGCCGATGAAGAGTAGCGGCAGGAAGCTCCGGGTAGCGATGGCGGCGGCGATGGTGGCCAGATAGACCAGCACGTAAACACGCGCCCGCCGGTAAATTTTGGGAAACTCGCTCTCCGGTATATAAGTCATCTCATCCGCGCTCATTTTCCCGAACGAGTGCATGATGATGTGTTTGAGGTATTTCGGATAAACCGGCAGGCCGAAGAACCCCTTGGCCAGTCCGGCCAAATCGGGCGGGCGCGGCACGGCGATCTCGGGATCGCGCCCGACGATGATGGTATCACTATGATGGCGGGTGTGGCTCCAGCGCCACACGGTGGACTCGCGCATGACCATGAAGGAGGCGATCTCGTAGAGGGCGTTGTTCAGCCAGTCAGTCTTGAAA
>JANORE010000534.1:0-6659 GCA_031415155.1 Akkermansiaceae bacterium
GAACTTGGGTGGTGGTTGGCAAGCGCCCAACTCGTCGGCGGCCAAGACATTTCTCCTCTTGCCATTCCTGAGGTCAAGCAACCGCCATATATCTCTCCAACACCGCCGGATTCGGCAGTCAAGTTAGACGAAACACTCCAACAGTTCAACGGCTACGGCGGTTTCTCGGCAGACGGACGCGAGTATGTCATTTCAATGGCGATCAAAAATGGTCGCCTTCATTTGCCGCCGATGCCGTGGGTGAATGTATTGGCGAATCCGAACTTCGGCTGCATGGTCACTGACCGCGGCGCGGGCTATACTTGGTCACGCAATAGCCAAGCCAACCGTCTAACTCCTTGGTCGAACGATCCCATCTCCGACCCACACGGCGAGGCATTCTATATCCTCGATGAGGACACGGGCGAGATCTGGTCTCCGCTTCCCGGCCCCTGCCCTCCTCAGTCTTCATTTGTCGTGAGACATGGCTTCGGGCGCACACGTTTCATTTCTAACATCGGCTCGCTTTCGCAAAAGGTCGAGATTCTCGTGCCACCGGAAGATCCCATCAAGCTCGTCTCTGTATGTTTAAAAAATAACTCAGCAGAGCCGCGCCACCTCGTTTTCTCGGCCTACCAGCAATTGCTTCTCTGCTCTTCGCCCGACCGACATCATTCTATTTTAGCTTGGACGGATGAAGATGATATCCAGCACGCGGTCAATCCAAAGGCCGGAGATTTTGCGGACGGACGAGCCTTCTGCTTCATGAACGTCCATGGCGTCCCAGTTGAGCGCCAAAAATATAATAACTCGGCCACCGCATTTCTCGGGACCGGCGGAATCACCGATCCGACCGCTCTCGCATCTGGCGGCGGCTGGGAAAATGCCACGGGCTATGGCCACGACGCTTGTTTCTCCAGCATGATTTCATTCATCTTACCACCTGACCGGGAAATCGAAATCGTCGTCGGACTGGGCGAGGTCACCTCCATCGCCGAGGGCGGACGCTTGATCGAGAAGTATCAAAGTGCCGATGCCATGCGCGCAGCGAGTGCTGAGACGGAATCCTATTGGGAGCAAATGCTTGGGCATTTAAAAATCAAAACTCCCCTCCCCGAGGTGGATCTGATGGTGAACGGTTGGCTAATCTATCAGAATCTCGCCTGCCGGATTTGGGGCCGCAGTGCCTTCTATCAATCGGGTGGTGCTTATGGTTTCCGCGATCAACTCCAAGATTCCGGGGCATTGGCTGCCTCGCACCCCGAGCTGATGCGATCACAAATTCTACTGCACGCTGCGCAACAATTTCCCGAAGGGGACGTGACCCACTGGTGGCATCCTGCGCCTATGGGATATGGGATGAGAACCAAGTTTGCCGATGATCTACTATGGCTGCCCTATTTGACCGATCACTACCTGCAAGTCACTGGCGATCATAGTTTGTTAGATGAAACGCGCCCATTCATCGAAGGTCTATTATTAGACCCAGGCGAAGATGAAGCCTACATCAAACCGGAAATTTCCAAGAAGCAGGCGAGCGTTTTTGAACATTGCTGTCTAGCGATTGATCTGTCACTCACCAAGGGCGCGCATGGTTTGCCGCTCATGGGTATTGGCGATTGGAACGACGGCATGAACCGGATCGGACGCGAAGGAAAAGGCGAAAGCGTCTGGATGGGCTTCTTCCTATTCACCATCCTCAATCAATGGATCCCACTCTGCGAAAAACGGGGTGAGTCCGCACGGGTCAAAACATATACGGTCTACCGCGACGAACTTGTCACCGCGATCCATGATGCTGGCTGGGATGGGAAATGGTATCGCCGCGCCTATTATGACGATGGCACACCACTCGGCACCCACACTGACGACGAATGCCGGATCGATGCACTGGCTCAGGCGTGGGCAGTCATTTCCAAAGCCGCACCCAAGGATCGTGCAGATCAATCACTGGATTCGTTAGAACGTGAGCTGGTCGACAAGGAAAACGGCATCATTCGCTTACTCCATCCGCCTTTCGTGAATACGCCACATGATCCAGGCTATATCAAAGGCTACGTCTCTGGCGTCCGCGAAAATGGCGGGCAATATACACACGCGGCCTGCTGGGTCATCCGCGCCATGGCCGAGGCTGGACGCAGAGATGAGGCCGCGAGAATGCTGCAACACCTCAGCCCCATCTGGCATTCCCGGGATGAAACAGCCGTCGCCCGCTATCAAGTCGAGCCCTACGTGGTGGCCGCAGATGTCTACGGCACCGCACCGCATGTCGGTCGTGGCGGCTGGACATGGTATACCGGTTCCGCAGGATGGATGTTCCGCGTGACCGTGGAATCCATCCTCGGATTGAGAGTGCAAAATGGCGACACCTTCGTTCTTGATCCACGCATCCCAGATGATTGGCCCAGATTTTCCATCGACTTCCGCACCAGTTCTGGACGGACCTTGTATCGCATTGATGTGCTGAACCCGGAACAAAATGCGACCAAAGCGGTCAGCCTCTCCGTCGATGGCAAGTCGGTCAGCTTGGAAAAAGGAATCGCGACGTGGCCTATGTTAGACGACGGTAAGGATCACTCGGTGACTCTCAAATTAGGAGCAAGTTAAGATGCAAGCTCTGCCACAGATAGGGCGAGAAAGATATGTTCAAAGATCGCATAAACCTAACAAACAACGCTCTAACAAAACGTATCCATTCATCGATGCGTAGAGAACATGCGCCCAAAAATGGGAAAATCAGCATCTTGAAATCAGCATCGAGACTCCTCGCGTCGTGCACAGCGCATGACGCGAATGGAACCATTCACTGTATGTATCCAATCGCCATGCGACTGGATACAAGACTCCCGCAAAGCGAGTTGAAAGATCAATCGGAAGCGACAACATCCCGAAAAGCCCGTCAGATAGGGCGTAAATCGAAAACGCATAAGGGACTCGGCCAAAAATAGTTGCCCAAAAGTTAATGCATGTTAACATTTGGGCGTGCAAATTCCAATCACCGCCGAATTGAAAGCCACATGGCAGGGACTTCTTGATCAACTCAATGGGGCAGCCCGCCGTCTGTTCATGGCCAGCATCATCAAGGCAGCCGGTAAAGGCGCCGCTTCCATGGTCGAGCGCGAAATGGGCTGGAGTCGTAACACGATTCGCAAGGGCATGCGCGAGTTGGATTCCGGAATTGTCTGTGCCAGCGCGACATCCCTCCGCGGACGCAAGCCGCTCGAAGCCTCACTTCCCAATCTGGAAGCCGACCTTCGGGAGATGGGTGAAGGGGCCAGCCAGACCGATCCCACCTTTCGCACCACCCAGCTCTATCGGCGCCTCACGGCCGGAGAGGCGCGGCGGCGACTCATTGAGGAAAAAGGCTACGATCCACAAACGGTGCCGTCCGAACGCTCGTTGCGCCGAAAACTCAGCGCCCTTGGTTTCAAGCCTCGCCGGGTTGCAAAAAGCAAGCCACTGCGGAAAGTTCCTGAGACCGATGCGATCTTTGATGCGGTGCATCGGATCAATCAAGAGGCCGACGCCGATCCCGGCACCGTCCGACTCTCCATCGACACCAAGACCACCGTGCCCATTGGAAATCTGAGTCGCGGAGGAAAAAGTCGCCGACCGCAAGCCGCCTTGGATCACGATTTGGAACCCGAAGCCAAGCTCACCCCCTTTGGAATTCATCGCCCCGACAGCGCCGAGACCTGGCTGTTTTTCACCACCGGCAGCGTCACCGCCGATTTCATGGCCGACCGCCTCCACGAGATCTGGCCCACGCTCAAAAAAACGGTGATTCTCCACATACCCTCGTCATCAACGCCGACAACGGACCCGAAAACAGCGGCAGGCGCACCCAATGGCTCAAGCGGCTTGTTGAATTCAGCGCTGAGCACGACGTGACCGTGCGATTGGCCTGCTATCCGCCATATCACAGCAAATACAACCCGATTGAAAGGGTCTTCGGCGTTTTGGAAAACTACTGGAATGGAGATCCACTGCGAAGCGTCGATCACGCGCTGGGAATGGCGGCAAGCATGACCTACAAACAGGTGCATCCCGAAACACGGCTGATAGACAAAGATTACCCCAAAGGAGTCCGTCTTACCAAGAAGGAAATGAAGCCGTATGAGGCAGGATTGGACCGCCTCGAAGACTTGGGCAAATGGTTCTTGGATATCCTGCCGGGCAAAGCAAAAGCATTGCTCGCCACCAACGCATCAATGGCTTAAAAATGGGTATTTATTTTTGGCCGAGTCCCTTAGTTGAAATCTATTATTTCCCGCTGGACATGTGGTCGAGGAGTCTTTGGTTAAATTCGTCTGCCATGTTATAGCCGAGGCGGCGAAGTTGTTGGTCGAGCGCGGCAATGGTGACCATGCGCGCGGTATCGCGACCAGGGCCGACGGGGATTTCTACATGGACGACTTCTTGACCGAGAATCTCGTAGGTTTTTTGCTGAAGCCCGACGCGGTCCACCTCGTTGAGATCGGCTTGAGGCTTGAGCGTGACGACGAGGTCCAGGCGTTTGTCCGGGCGGATTGAGGCGAGGCCGTAAAGATTTGCGACATTGATAATGCCGATGCCGCGGATTTCCATATAACCGCGTGAGAGGTCTGGTGCGGTTGCCATCAGTTCGCCGCCGACGTATTTGATGCGGACCATATCATCTGCCACAAGCGAGGCTCCACGCTCGAGCAAGCCGATGGCGGTTTCCGATTTCCCCGAACCGCTTTTCCCGACGATGAGTACACCCACACCGCGCATATCGACCATGCAGCCGTGGAGGGTGACGCTGGGCGCAAAATCATGTTCTAGCCGGATGGTGGCGGCATTCAGGAAATTCATGGTCACCTGTGAGGTACCAAAAATAGGGATGTCATGTTCCTTTGCCACCGCCGTGAGCGTCTCGTCCAGATTCGAGCCACGAGCCACGACGATGCAGGGGATTTCTCGTTCGCACATTTGACGGAAGCGTTCGACTCGCATGTCAGCAGGAAGTTTTTTGAGGTAAGAAAGCTCGGAATTTCCGAGGACTTGGACGCGTTTCTTGGCGAAATAGGAGTAAAATCCAGCAAGCGCGAGACCAGGCCGATTCATGGCTGGTTCGCTGATCACGCGGTCGAAACCGACCTTTTCACCATGCAGACTTAGCCCGAGTGCGGTGGCGTGAGCATCGAAGAATTTTTCGACAGAAATTGAAGCGACTGTTTTAACGCGTGCAGGCATGGCAAGATGCAAACAGATGAAGCAGGACAGGGCACGCGAAATCCGTGGTGAAATCGGTGACGTGAATGGGGGGATGAAAACAACCTGCGACTTTATCGACTTGGCTAGAAACTCTCGGGTTCACGGAAAATTTTGCGCCGACGCTCTGGAAACAATGGAAAAAATCTCGTGATCCATTACGAAAGCGAACGATCCGGGATGCTGCGCTTTTGATTTCGCCAAGCGATGAGACGAAACGATGAAAAAACTGAATGTCGGGGTTGCGCCTAGGTGATTTTCAACTATGGGAAGGGTGTTCTGGTTTTGCTCATTGCTTAGATTTTTAATTTATCTGTATGTCCGCTCGTATTGATTTTTGTAGTCGTCACTTGGGTTCCATTCATTCTGATCGTGATGAGATGTTGCGTGAGATTGGTTATTCATCGCTCAATGATTTGATCCATTCGGCAGTGCCTGCTGGGATTCGGTTAGATCATACCATGGTTCTGCCTGCGGCGAAATCGGAGCCGGAAGCACTCGCTGGGTTGAAAGCGATCATGAGCAAAAATCGAGTGCTCAAGTCTTTCATCGGGCAAGGTTATTACGGCACTCACACCCCCGGCGTGATTCAGAGAAATATCTTGGAAAATCCCGGTTGGTATACTGCCTACACTCCGTATCAGGCGGAAATCGCACAAGGAAGATTGGAAGCGCTGTTAAATTTCCAGACGATGATCACGGATCTCACTGGGCTGGATGTTTCAAACGCGTCTCTTCTCGACGAAGGTACCGCAGCCGCCGAAGCGATGAGCCTCGCACTCGCTGGAAAGCCGAAAGGCAAAGCGATTTTTGTTTCTGATCGCTGCCATCCGCAAACGATCGATGTCGTTGTCACTCGCGCTGAGCCGCTGGGCGTGGAGGTGATTGTGGGGGATTGGCAAGCCTTTGAGCCATCGACTTGCGACGGACTTTTTGCGGTATTGGTGCAGTATCCAGATACACGCGGACGGATTGATGACTTTGCGGAATTTTTCACGCAATCGAAATCTGTCGGAGCAGTGACCATCGTCGCGGCTGATTTACTTGCACTGACCGTTTTGAAAGCTCCGGGTGAATTTGGCGCGGAAATCTGCATCGGTTCGTCGCAACGGTTCGGCGTGCCGTTGGGTTTCGGTGGTCCACACGCGGGATTCATGGCTTGTGTGGATGCACTGAAACGTAAGATGCCAGGTCGCCTCATCGGCGTGTCTGTCGATTCCCGTGGCAAGCCGGGCTACCGACTTTCTTTGCAAACTCGGGAGCAGCACATCCGCCGCGACAAGGCGACTTCTAACATTTGCACGGCGCAGGTTTTGCTCGCGGTCATGGCTTCGATGTATGCGGTCTATCATGGCCCTGAAGGACTCACGCACATCGCCAAGACTGTTCATGCAAGGACTGCGGAATTAAAAGCTGCTCTAACCATGGGCGGTATCAAAATCGAA
>JANORE010000535.1:0-3042 GCA_031415155.1 Akkermansiaceae bacterium
AGGCCAGACGGAATTGCATAATCGAAGACAAGCTCCGACGGTCCGTCGATCAACACTCGCGCATTCACTGTGACCAAGATTGGCGGGAGGAACGAAGCGGGCCAAGATTCATTTCTGTGGGATGAATCAGTAATCGTATCGATGACTTGAAATTGTTCACATGAAAATGTTCACTAGAACACTTTTCCCTTGCCATAGCCTGATAATGATTCCAAAGTGCGAGTGAATCTAATGACATCATGAAAGACATCCTCGAATCCCCTTCCACTATCGAACGCACTGCCGAACATGCCATTTACAAGCCAAATTCCCGAGGCACCGGAGGTGTCGTGCGTTTCGGGCTGAATCGAGCCAAGGCAGCTCTGTTCGTCGATGCCGCCTTACAATCCGGCGAAAAACAGTTCGATTGGGAAAACAAAATCACTATGAAATGGGGCTTAGCGGACCTAGGCACGGCCCTCGCCGCCCTCCAAGGGCGCATTCCTCAGGCCAAACTGTTTCACCAGTCGGAAAAAGCCAACAGCGCGTTCGAACTGACGCACCAAGATAACCCAGAACGGGCACTATATCTTCTCACTGTCTCACGCCAGACCACAGATGACAAATCACTGCGAAAAGTCACTATTCCCTTGAGTCACGGTGATGCAGCGCTGTTAGAGACAGCTTTCCATAAAGCGGTGGAGCGGCTCCTAGGATGGTGAAGCATGGAAACAGAGGAGGAAGAGCTGCAGTTTGACAATCCATGCAGCATCACCATTCACGGAATGATATTCACGCGGTCTCCCGATTGTGTTAAGGTGAAGAGCTTCTGAGCATTTCCAGCAGGCACCCGGATACAACCATGCGATGCAGGGTAATCTGGAACGTTACCTTGGTGGAGGCCGAAGTCACGGCAGCTAAGCCTTTGAAAATAAGGCATACTCGCGTGATAAAGGGTGGACGTCCAATCGCGGTTTTTATGGGTAATCACGAAGACGCCTTGGGGAGTGGCAAACCCCTTGCGACCGGTGGAAACCTTGGTCGTGAAAATTTCTTTTCCTTCAGCATCGAACAAACGTGCCCGCTGTTCTGATAGACGGATTTCCATGCGGCGCTCCTCATGATGAGGATTTTTCCCAAGGATGAGTCTTGCCATTTTCACGTCTTCCCGGCGGCAGGCGAAATCAATCGGCCACATCTTCGTTTTTGCCGTTCTCGCATCGATTTTCGCGCCGGCCTTGATGAGGTGATCGGCCATCGTGACATTCCCTGAATCCGCCGCCATCATGAGTGGCGTGATATTCGAATCATTTTTGAAAAGCCACCGAATCACGCCGGGTGAGACACATTCGCGGAATTCTTCGGAAATCGGGATGATGAACGGGCTGTTAGGATCGGCTCCGGCATCGAGCAGAGTTTTCACCGTTTGGGCACAGCCCGTAGCGAGCGCGAGATGCAGAACCGACTGGCCTTCTCGCAAACTGGAATTCGTGTCCGCCCCTTTTTCGATCAGTAATGCGGCGACTGGATCATGCTTGGCGCGGATGGCTGCATTCAGTGGGGTGTCGCCGGAAGAGTGATGCTTTTGGTTGACGGGCTGGCCACCAGAAATGAGTAGATTGACCATCTCAAGATCGCCTTGAGCACTCGCCATGATGAGTGAATTTCCAGCAGGATTGCCACTCTCTAACAACATTTTAACGAAGGTTGCTTCTTGGGCAATCACTGCTGCCTCGACGAGATAGAGTCCATCGGCGCGGCGTTCTGAAGCACTTGCTCCATGCTTTAGTAGCAGGCGTGCGATTTCTGGCTGGCGGATTTCAAAGGATTTCTCGAGCCACGAGTTCCAGTTTTTTTCCGGTGGCAATACCTGATGCTCTAGGAAAATTTGAAATAACTTGGCATCGCCACGGTTGAAGGTCTTGAGCAAAGGTGATGCGACCTTTCCGGCTGGGTCCCGACTGTTGGGATTGGCGCCCACTTTGATGAGGAGAGAAATTTGATCGGCATTTTGATCGGCAACGGCCTTGTCCAACAAGGTGAGTCCATCGGCAGAACGGACATTCGGATCCGCTCCAGCAGTCGCTAGCCTTGGCACGAGATCCAACCAGTTTTGACGAAATGCCTGATGAAGTGCCGTCTCGCCGATGCTATTCAACCCGGCTGGATCGGCGCCGAGCTCGATGAGAGACTCGGTGATTTTACGTTGGCCAGAAGACATGGCGATGTGCAGCAGTGAATTTCCCTCACGATCTTTCGCACGAGGATCGGCGCCAGACTTGATGATGGCATCGACGATATGCGCTCGATCATGACGGATCGCCCACGGCAAAATTTCATCACCACTTGGCATGAGTCCATGGCCACGGGCACCGGCAGAAATTAGTCGATCAATGACCACATCATCGCTGCGCTCAACCGCGATGCCAAGCACGCTCACTCGATCTGCGGTAGTGGCATTCACATTCGCCTTGGCTTCTAGCAGTTTTAAAAACGAGGAAGAATCCTTGTTTTCAAGGGCGAGCATGATCGGAGTTTTGCCTTTGGCATCTTTCTCCTCCGTCGTCACGCCCGCAACGATCAACCACTCGATGTGTTGAGAATTTCCTGCGGTAACGGCAGTGAGCAATGCCTGCCCAGACGGCTCGATTCCTTGCTTCGACAATTCTCTCAGCCCACGCTTCTTGGGATGATCGCAGGAAATGGCGAGTCCCGCGATGAACAGTAACGGACTCAATCGACTCAGATGCCAGTGCCAAACATTCATCATTCGCGACGTGATATAGATAAACTTTTCGGAAAAGCAAGGTCGCAAGTTTTTAGTGCCAAGTAGGCGCGAGGATTTGTGAGCTGAATTTGAGTGTTTTTCCTGAGGCTACCGAGATCAATGCCACGGCTCCTGATGCTCATTGCCATGATGATCCTTCGAGTCATATACCCAAAACCGCTCTAACAGCATCGGCGATTCCTATTTCACCTGCCGCCTCGTCGAATCCAGAGAGAAAAAACGATCAGACGCTCCTATGGATTCACAACCCGCAGTGCCACTTTCTTCAGGATGAC
>JANORE010000536.1:0-6567 GCA_031415155.1 Akkermansiaceae bacterium
GCTGCGGCTCATCCGCGAGACGTTATTTTTCCAGCCCTCACGAAATGGCACCGACATCTCTCAGGCGTTAGATTTTGCCAATCAAGTGATCCACCGGAAGTCCGTCATCTTTTTGGTCTCGGACTTTTGCCTTGGTGCTCCATTTGAAGAGCGGCTCGTGAAACTCCGTAACAAGCTGCAAGTCACAAATCGGCGTCACGATCTCATCGCGGTTTCTGTCACCGATCCACGCGAAGAATCCCTGCCAGATGTGGGGAGAATCTGCATCGAAGACGCGGAAAGCGGCCAAGTCGTAGAGATCAATACCAGCAATGCCAAAGTCCGTGAGGCATTTGAAACTCAATCTCGCCAGCGTCGGGAGTTGACAGCCACGAAAATTCGCTCACTCGGGATTGACTTGTTAGAGTTTATCAATGGCGAAAAATGGATGCCCGAGCTCATCAGTTTTTTCCGCAGCCGCCGTCAGCGTTCCGGTTGATCGTTTGAATTATGTTCGAAAAAATTTCTATTTTCAGAGTCTATCTCAGCCGCTTGTGGGTGATCGCGCTGCTCGTGGGATTTTGTGGTCAGCTATCTGCTCAAGCGCCCGCCGCCGCAGAAGAAGATATTCGTGGGCCGAAGCCGTTGGTGGAAATCCCACTGCCAGAAAAATCTCCGGTGGTCCTCTGGCTCAGCCTAGGTGCGAGCGCGCTTCTTCTCGGACTCGCGGTGGTTCTATGGAAAAAACAAAGTGCCAAACAAAAGCTCAAGAACCCCAGAGAAATCGCCATGGCATCCCTGTCACAGCTTGATGCAAATCGCGAAGGGCTCGCTGCCGAAGTATTTGCAAATCGTGCCGCACAGACGGTCAGACAATACATCGCCGAGCGCTTCGGCATCGCCGCACCACGTCGCACGACAGAAGAGTTTTTCCAAGATCTGACCAAGCAGGTGAACTCGCCATTGATCAGTGAAAGTGATCACTTGCAGCATTTTTTAAAATCATGTGATCTGGCGAAATTCGCAGGCTCTTCCCTGAGTTCCAAGCAGCGTGATGAACTTCTCCAAGCCGCTCGCGGTTTTATCCTGACCGCCGCTGCACCTACTTCTAACACTATTCCCAAAGGCGCGACTTCATGACTGAGAATATCCAGTTCGTGCATCCGGGATTTTTATCCTTGCTGCTTTTGCTGCCGCTCATGGCGGTTTGGAAAGCCCGCTGGGGTCGGCCCGTCGCGGTCAAGATGCCGTCCACTCAAGATGCGCTCAGCGTCGGTGCCAAGCCGCGTTCGAAATTCGGTGGCTTTGTCACATTCTTAGGACTTCTCTCGTTTGCCCTACTTGTGATCGCATTCGCGAGACCGCGTTTTGGCAAAGGCTCTACCGATATCGAGGCCAGCGGAATTGATATTGTTCTCACGCTCGATGTTTCTGGCTCTATGGAAGCACTCGATTTCAAGCTCAACGGCCAGCCCATGAATCGGTTAGAAGTCGTGAAAAGCGTCGTCGAGAAATTCATCGGTCAACGTCCGAATGATAAGCTCGGTATGGTCGCCTTCGCCGGGCGACCCTACCTTGTCAGCCCGCTGACGATGGACCATGAATTTCTCGCGAAGCGATTGCGCGATGTAAAGATGGGTCAAGTGGAAGACGGCACCGCCATCGGTTCTGCCATCGCCTCCTCGGTCGATCACCTACGCGATTCCAAGGCGAAATCTCGAATCGTGATTCTACTCACAGACGGCGTCAACAATGCGGGATCGATCAATCCCGTCACTGCGGCAGAAGCCGCCAAGGCTCTTGGAATCAAGGTTTATACCATCGGTGCCGGCGTTCGTGGTGAAGCGCCAATGCCAGTAACTGATGGCTTTGGCCGTAAGTTTTTACAAACCGTGCAGGTGGAAATTGACGAGAAAGTGTTAGAAGAAGTCGCGAAGGCCACAGGAGGCCAATCTTACCGCGCGACGGACACAGACTCGTTAGAAAAAATTTACGAATCGATCAACAAGCTGGAAACCACCACGCGCAAGCTCAAGAAATACCAGCAATATGATGAGCTGTATCTCTACTTTCTCGTTCCTGGGCTAGCCTTGCTCTTGTTGGAATTAGTTCTCAGTCAAACTCGTTTCCGGCGACTTCCTTAAACTCCCAACCACCATGGATGACACTTCGTTACAATTTGCTCAACCGATCTGGATCGTCGTTGGCATGATCGTTGGTGCAGGCATTGTCGGCTTGTTTATCCGCTTTGATCGCCGTCGCGATGCAGACTTGGCCAAGCTGATTCACCCGCGCTTCCGGCAACGTTTGATGGAAGGCTTCTCGCCGAAGCTGCGAAATTTAAAACGGGCGCTTTGGCTACTCGCCATATTGCTTATTTTTATAGCGATTGCTCGTCCGCAAAAAGGCTACGAGTGGCGTGAAGTGAAACGCAAAGGGATCGATATCCTCTTCGCTGTGGATACTTCACGAAGCATGTTAGCAGAAGATTTATCACCAAACCGGTTAGAGCGCGCGCGACTTGGGATCATCGACTTTGTGGCGAAATTAGAAGGAGATCGCGTAGGCTTAATCCCATTTGCGGGAAGCGCATTTGCCCTCTGTCCGCTGACGCTCGACTACGAGGCATTTCGTGAATCATTAAACGCGCTGGATACGGATTTAATCCCACGCCAAGGGACGGATCTTGCCAGCGCCATCAAAGAAGCAGAGCGGCTATTTGATGAAAATGGAAACAACTACCGAGTGCTTGTTTTACTAACAGATGGTGAAGATCTTCAAGGCGATGTGCTCGATGCCGCAAGAGCTTCGGCGAAAAAAGGCATGGCGATTTACACCGTGGGTGTGGGTAGTCCTGAAGGCGCGATGATGCCGATCCAAGGGCGAAATGGCCGGGTCGATTATGTCCGCGATGAAAGTGGGGAGATCGTGAAAACAAAACTCGACGAAACGACGCTGAAAAAAATCGCTGAGGAAACCAATGGTTTGTACGCGTTGTTGGGGCGTGGAGCTGAAGGATTGAACACGATTTATCAGGAAAAACTTCGTCTCGTGCCGAAGACCGAGCAGGAGCAACGGATGGAGCGAATCCCTTTAGAGCGCTTCGAGTGGCCGCTTGGATTTGCGATTGCATTTCTGGTGTTAGAATTTTTTATCCGAGACCGTGCGCGTGAGAAAAAAGTCCGCCCGCTGCCTTCCGTCGCGCCAAAGGTGAGAGTTTCTCCCCAGACTACGGCGGCCATCTTTATCGCGGGATTCGCATTCAGCGCGTTCGAAAGCCGTGCCGCAGAGAGTGATTCTACCACACAGGATTCGCGTAAAACTTACAATCAAGGAACCGAAGCTTATACCAAAGGCGACTTCGCCAAAGCTTCGGAGGCACTCAAATCCTCACTGCGGACACCCGATTTAACGCTTCAACAGCGATCATATTATAATCTTGGAAATACGCTCTATCGCACCGGGCAAGGAACTTTAGAAAAAGATCCAGAAGCGACGATGAAAACATGGGAAGCCTCCATCAAAGCCTATCAAGACGCGCTGGCACTAAACTCCGCAGACGAAGATGCGAGTTATAATAAAGTCTTGGTCGAAAAGAAACTCGAAGAGCTGAAAAAGCAGCAAAACAAGGACGACAAAAAAGACGATAAGGATCAGAAAGATTCAGATAAAAAGGACGAGAAGAAAGAAGATCAACAGAAGAAAGATCAGGAATCTAAAGACAAGGAAAACAAAGATTCTAAAGAAGAGAAAAAAGAAGGAGATCCGAAGGATTCCAAAGAGGACGGAAAGGATCCCAAGGACGGGAAAGACCCGAAGGACGGGAAGGATCCCAAGGATGGGAAAGACCCAAAGGACGGGAAGGATCCCAAGGACGGGAAAGATCCAAAGGATGGGAAAAAAGGTAAAGAAGCTGATTCAAAAGAGGGGGAAAAAGGCGAGGAGAAGTCCGAGGAAGCCATGATTAACGAGCGCACGGCCAAGCAAGAAATGACACCCGAGGAAGCCAAGCAATTATTAGAATCTCTGCGCCAAGACGAACGCACCGTCATTCCGATCCAGCCACAGAAGCGCACCCGTTTTTCGACACCTGATAACTCGACGAAAGGCAAGACATGGTAAATCGGTTAGATATCACAAGTGCGCTTAACTTCTTCGCGAAATGGATCGTGCCGATCATGGGTATGGTTTCATTTTCCTTCGCGGCTGAGATCGAGGTACAGCTTGATCGAGATTCCGTCCCTGCTGGAAATGGAGCTCTTCTCACGCTCAAAATTTCGGGCTCGGAGGCCAGCGAGCCTCGGCTTCCACAAGTTGAAAATCTCATTTTCAACTCTCGTGGTCAGAGTAAGCAAATCCAGATGTTCAATGGGAATACTTCGGTTTCCATCACTTATACCTATGCTGTAGGATCGAACATTCCCGGCGAATACGTGATTCCTGGAATCGATGTGACCATCGATGGCGAGAACGTCACGTCTCAGCCGCTCAAGCTAAAAGTCACCGATGCAGGCTCCGTCCAGCCTCCGACAGGCGTTCCACCGAATGCTGCGGGCCAGCAACCTCAGGAACAGGAGGAGCCGGAAAGCGATGAAAAGCGCTTCGGGTTTCTCACCGTCGATCTTGCAGACAGTGAGAGGAAGCACGCTTATGTAGGAGAGATTGCACCCGTTCGGATCCGTGCTTGGTTGCCAGCAGATGCCCGTGCCCAGCTCCGCAGCGGCATCCAGCCCGAGGGAAAAGGTTTCACCCTGCATCACGTGAGTGAGCAGCCGCAGCAAACTCAGGAAATGAGAGACGGAAAACGCTATCTCGTCGTGACCTGGTTCGGCGGTATTTCCGCAACCAAGGCGGGAAAATATCCGGCCTCGCTTTCGGTGAGCGCGAAAATCGCAGTCCGTGATACTTCCGCGCCTCGTCCGCAACGCAGGCAAAGAGGCGGGCCATTTGATGATCCATTTTTCGATAATGTCTTCGATCAAATGGACGTCCCGATGATCGAGAAAGATGTGACCTTAAAGTCAGACGATCAGGAAATCGAAGTCCGCCCACTGCCCACGGAAGGTCGTCCCGCTGGTTTTACGGGAGCAGTCGGCGAGTTTAAATTTGAAGGAGTCCAAATTCCTAGTAGTTGGAAAACGGGTGAGCCGCAGCAAATTGCCGCACGTCTCGGCGGTTCTGGTAATTTCGCGCTGATGAATGCGCCGCAAGTGACTCCACCAGACGCATGGAAAATTTATCCCGGTAAAGATGAATTCCAAGCCGGCGACCAAGCGTCTTTCTCTGGCAGTAAATCTTTCCAGTTCAGTGCCGTGCCGCGAAAGAGCGGCAATCAAGAAGCTTCGTTATCCTTCAGTTATTTTGATCCGGTCGCGGAGAAATACCGAACCTTGACCACGCCATCTCAGAAAATCGAAGTCACGGGCAAGGACATCGTCGATGACGAGCCTGTCACGGCTCCGGCGGTTAAAGAGCCAGAGAAAAAATCGAACATGATCGCGGCGCAGCATTTGAAAATGACGAGGAAGAGCTCGCTGATTCCACTGATTTCGAGGCCGCTATTTATTCCACTATGTGTCATATCCGTTGCGCTTGGCGTGCTCGGCGGAATTCTCGCGTGGCTCCGCTATCGCCGAGAAGACCCTAAGCGAAGATCACTTGCGGCGATGGAAAAGGCCACCCGCGAAGCGCTTGAAACCGTGAAGCAATGTGTGGTGAATCAAGATGTCTCAGGATTTTTTGCGGCAGCTCGGCTTGCGATTCAGCATCGGCTAAGCGTGCTTTGGAATCAGCCAGCGCAGGCAATTACTCTGGCAGAAGTGAATGCTAGAACTCCTGAAAACTCACCTGTCGCCCGTTTTTTCCGCGAAGCAGATCATTACGAATACAGTCGTAAATCTCAAAGTGGAGTTCTTCCAGAATGGCAAACATTACTGGATGAAGCGATGGCATCTCTCTCCTCAACCGCACGCTGAAATGATCAAGAATTTCTTACTCAGCCTACTTTGTCTTTTCCTCGGATGGTCTTCGGTGGCTGCGGCCACATTCGATGAAGCGAACCAAAAATTTAAAGCCGATGACTTCGCCGGCGCGGCGGCGGCGTATGAAGAAGTGATCGCCCAAGAAGGTCCACGCGCGGCGGTTTTCTATAACTTAGGAAATAGCTATCAGCAGTTGAAAAAATACGGCCCAGCGATTCTTGCTTACGAGCGAGCCTTACTCATCACTCCGCGAGATTCTGATTTGTTGGCAAATCTGGCTCGGGCTCGCAAAGCTGCCTCGGTGAACGAGGAAACTCGCACGTATCCATGGGTGGAAGACTTGCTCCATTTTTTCAGCAGAAATGAGTGGTCATGGCTCGTGGCGGGAAGCGCGTTATTACTGGGGAGCCTCGCGCTGCTATGTGGCATCCTGAAATTACCCAGAGGTTGGCCACGGACATTGACTCCTATTTTAGCGAGTATCGCGGGAGTCCTAATCGTTACTGGAATTGTCGTCCTCGGTCTGCGTCATCAAGAATCGGCTCGTGGCGTGATTCTATCAGACACTGCCGAAGTCCGCCTTTCCCCGTTTGAAAAAGCCGAGTCG
>JANORE010000537.1:0-2396 GCA_031415155.1 Akkermansiaceae bacterium
GATTCCAGACGACTTCAGAGTTTGGAATTTTTGCGGCGATCTGTGTTTCACAGAGGCGTAGATTATGCTGCGAAACGAAGTAGGCGCAGCGTGCTTTTAAGTAGCCATTTCTGAGGCGTGGCACGAGCTGATCGTCAGGCCATTGATATTCAGTAGCTGCTTGGACGACGGTGACGAAAGGGAGCTGGTGGCTCTCGCAAAATTCTATCCAACTGAGTCCATCGTCGGTGAACATTTGACTGATCACGACCAGATCTGGGCGGAATGCGATTAAATCAGTGGGAACAGGATTTTGCTGGAGGACACGACTCTTGGTACTCTTCAAGCGATTTAAAATACGATTCTGAAAATCAGGAACGTCGATTCTGATAGAAAGTTGGCATCCAGCTTCACGCAAGGCGTCGCGCTTAGATGCAGGGCCAGGCCAATCAATCAAGCCACAGAAAACATCATGTCCCTG
Organism: Akkermansiaceae bacterium; assembly: GCA_031415155.1. Taxonomy (GTDB): domain Bacteria; phylum Verrucomicrobiota; class Verrucomicrobiia; order Verrucomicrobiales; family Akkermansiaceae; genus Luteolibacter. Next base: position 461 of record JANORE010000537.1, read on the forward strand.
CTTTCGCAAAACGAGAGCCGCACCGCCCCAGAGCTCTTCGCTGCCGCCCCAAGTGGAGCCATACATGGATGAGACAAAGGCGATCTTCATGGAAGAGAAAGCAGGTTTTCGATTTCGCCGATGAAATGTGCAATCGGATCAGCCGGGAAATGCTCGAGGATTCGGTTGCGAGCATTGATGCCCAACTCACGGAATGTTTCACGAGCCGCCCATGCCCGTTCCAGTGCCGCGTCGAGTTCAGAAGCCGTAGGCGCACTGGCAACGAAACCAGTTTTGCCATCGACGGTGACTTCAATATTTCCTGCAATGTTTGTGACGATGGCAGGACGACCACAGAGAGCGGCCTCCACCAATGAGAGCGGAAGTCCTTCCTGCCTGGATGGTAAAATCAACGCGTGATGATGACTCCAAACACTACGAATATCGTCGGCGCGTCCACGGAAAACAGCGGATGAGAGATTCCGCTGTGCGATGAGATCTTGCAGGAGTTGTTCATTCGGGCCGGAGCCGAAAAATGAAACCGTTAGTTTTCTGTTTCGCCATTTCGGTAGATCGAGAACGTCTAAAATTAGATCTTGCCCCTTGGCGTAAAATTCCATTCTGGCAACACAGGCTAGAGATAATCCTTCATGAGAGTTTGGCCAGTTTTCTATATCTCTAGATTTTAAATTGACCGGATTATAACAACGGCCTGCGAGTGGAAGGCGGTTCGCTAATTGACGTTCGAGAACCAAGCGATTCCCCTCGGAAACAAAAAAAACTCGCTTTGCTCCGAGATAGGAGTCGGCGAGTTTTCGATAGTTTCCATCGTCAGGGATATAAAGTGCCTCCGGCACTGAATGGACGATGGAGCAATAGGGAGTTTTTGCGTCGCGGCATTCTTCTGCATAAGGATTGATGCAGAGATTCCCGCCTTGTGAAATGATGACGAGTTCGGGTTGGTACCTGTCCAATGCTAGAGAAAAAGGAGATCTTACTTTAGCCATAGAAGCTTGTGGAGAAAATCGATCCCAGATGCGAGCAAAGGGGCTGACATCCATTTGCCGAGAGATGATCTCGCAGCCAGCTTTTTTCACAGGAAGCATCCGTGGGTGTATGGCTTGTTCGGTAGAGATACAACAAGCAATCTGATGCCCGTCGGCGACCATACGCTCCGCCGTCGCAGACCAAAGTTCCTCACTACCGCCCCAAGCAAAAGCTTCTAGCGTCGAGACAAAAAGGATTCTTGCCATGAGTCTCAGCTCTCGCGCAATGCTGCTGCGATTTTATCAACTTCTGTTAGGGCCATTCCAACGACTTGATCCATATTATAGTATCGATAGGTCGCGAGGCGGCCGATGAAACTCGTATTCGGTGTTTCGTCTGCCAGTTTCTTATACTTCTGATAAATCGCAGCCGCGTCAGGAGATGGAACTGGGTAATACGGCTCTTTACCGGGACCGTAGTCGTCAGGATATTCTTTGACGATGGTCGTGTTGGTGCAGGCTTGGCCAGTGGCGTGCTTCACTTCGACGATACGCGTGTATTCCTCCTCGTTCGGATAGTTCACCTGCATCGCTGGCTGCCAGAAGCCAGATTTTCCGGCGATTTCCTCGCGTTCGCGCAGTTGCTCTGCACTGAATGATTCTCTTTCAAATCGCAGTGAGCGATAAGGGAGTGGACCATGGCATTCGTTGAAAAACTCATCAATCGCTCCGGTGTAAACCATGTGTTGATAGGTCACGCTCGGTAGAATTTCTCGGTAGTCTGTGTTAAGTAATAATTTTACCTTATCGCCGCAGGCTTCGAGCATTTTGGAAAACATGCGGGTATAGCCAGCCTTGGGAAGTGCCTGAAATTCCTCCCGCAAATATCGATCATCACGATTGGTACGGATCGGGATGCGGCCACACACCGAGGCGTCGAGATCACGCGGATGGCGTTTCCATTGTTTGAG
>JANORE010000538.1:0-2668 GCA_031415155.1 Akkermansiaceae bacterium
CTCTGTTATAGCATTTTTAGTATCAATTATTTTTTAGCACAAATACAATTTATAAACGAAAAGGTGGGTTCTTTCACGTACTATAGATAGAAGTGAAAACCCATTGGAATGGAAATATTTTCAAGGAGGACCGAAATGAATAAGTATATAGCAATTTTTAAGTAGTAATAATGATAAAAGGCCCGTCCCATTGTCATATACCTCCGCCCTGATGAAACCCGCTTGGCCTTCATATCGAGTTCCACATTCACGATCTTCCGCAGAGAGGAAATCTCGAGAATCTGACGGTGAAAATCTCTAATTTTCACAGGAAAGCCTTGTCTCCCCAGGCCACGTGCTGCGAGAGTTCTCACGAAATTCTATCAAGAGCCTCAAATGAAGTCATCTCTATCTAGCCAATCCGCGATTTTTCTCAGTTTCGCCTCGGTATTGATTTTTCCATCTTGTTCCTCAGATATTCTCTTTGCCACCCACACTTCCACAGGACTCGATATTTCCGGCGACATTGCGAAAGTTCCTGATCATGTGAGCCTGGGCTTCCGCAGACGGGAGATCGCCTACGTTGGCAAACAAGTCCCTAAGTCCGCCTCCGTTCTAGGGAAACTGGATTCTCAAACCACTTGGAATGGCGGCCTCGCCATCCGCGAAACCTTCGCCACCGGCCACGCTGCCGCCGCTATTGCCAAAGGAGAAGCCCCGCCCAAGGAAACCGCCCCCCGCAATAATGAGATCAGCGACCACCCGCTCGTTTTCGCCTCCCGCACTCGGGTGGGCTTCGGCTTCAGCGTGGGTGGCTCAGACGACGACGCGGTGCCCTCCCTCCACGTTGGCTACACCCGCCGCATCGCCACCCACATGAAGGTGGACCCAGAGGCAACGGGCGACGATGACATCCCTTGCGTCCTCGCAGATACCAGCGTTCACGGCTCTGGCATTCTCGGTGCTGGCACGGCACCAGAAACCGACGGAGTCGCCCCAAAAGCCAGAATTTCGCCCGGTGATAAGACAAACCCTACCAACCCCCAAGGTGGCATCCGCATCCGCCAGTTCTTCGCCATCGGCAAGGGAGCCACCTCGCTGCTGAAAACCGACGACGATGCTAAAGCTGTCAAAAAAGACATCGTTCAAAGCCCGGAAGGCAACACCACCACGCCATGAAAGCCGCCCTCATTCCCATCTTCTTCGCCCTCCTTTCCTGCGCCGACCGCCCCCTTGTTTACACGGGCAGCCAGTTAGGAGTGCATGCCAGCGGACTTAAAAACAGCGTCCCGGAAAAACTCTCCGTCGGCTACGACCGCAACGAATACGCATGGCTTCCTAAAGGCGGTAGCAGCTCCGTCCAAGGATCCTACGATACCGAATACCGCTATCCCGCCAGCATTGCCATTTCAGAATCGCTGATCACCGGAAAAGCCGCCGCTGGCGAAATCAGTGAACATCAAGTTGAAGATGGCAACAGAGAGTCCGAAGAGTCCGACCTCATCGTCTCCACCAATACCAAGACCAATCTCGGCATCGAAGGAGCACCCACCGACGGCTCCTCCTTTTCTTTTAACTTCGGCTTCAAGCGCAGCGTCCTCGCCCTCTTTCCTAGGCAAAAAGACCCGACCTCTAACGGTGAACTCCCCTCCAGTTACACCGACATCAGCGTCCATGCCAACGGCGCTTTGGGGAAGCTCAATAATCCTCAAGCCATCGCCGAATCCCGCCAAATGACTGGCGATTTCTCCGGTGCCCGCATCGTCCAGACCATCGCCACCGGGAAAGCCGCAGAAAATCTCACCCATGGGGAAGAGGGGGAAAACCTCCGCAGCCGCATCGCCGCCGGACTCATTCCCATTCCCAAAAAAAATCCATAAGCCCACCCATGCCTTTCCCCGGAAACAAGCGATTGCCAAAACTGGCGTGCGGAATTCACTCCGTCCTTCTTCTACTTCTCTTCACCTTCGCCCTCACGGCTTGCAGCATGAAGATCAGCCACTCAGACGGCTCCGTCACCTACCTCGGTGCCGTCAATCTCCACGAAGGCCATCCCGCAGACGCCCCCCTCATCCACTCCCGCCGCTACGGACTCATGTTAGACGCTGGCATCGCCACCAACGGCCTAGCACTCGGCTACGATGACCGCCTCCTCGTCAAGCCCCCCACCGATAAAATCACCGAAATCGACTATTCACCCAGTTCCCATACCCTCAACTACCAATGTCAATAATCTATCTCTATTTCTAATTTATGAATTATCAAATTAAAAATTTATCCCAGTATTTGAAAGCATGTAAACTAGGAATATTAGTGTTGACTCTAAGCCACTGCAGCTTTGAAAACGCCACCAACTCCTCTTACAATCAAGCATCAAGAGTTGGCACTTATCTAACGGAAGATACCATGTTTCTGATCGCGACCGAAAAAATTCGCTGTCGTGACCTTGGTGGCAATTATGACCTTAGGAAAGATCCGAGATTTTTAGAACCTAGCGCTCAGACCCACCCGGACCTTGCTCAAAATCCAGACTGTTTACATAGAATGGATAAAAATATTTCAAGATTCATGCCAGAGCCGGATCAACGAGCCACAGTGGTTACCCACATCGTTGGCTCTCGCGGGGATGGATCATTATATTTTCCATATAACATTCGGAAACTGGATCTGAATTCACCAGGAAGCCAAC
>JANORE010000539.1:0-3097 GCA_031415155.1 Akkermansiaceae bacterium
GGCACGGGCAATTCATCGAGAATGCGGGTGATGATTTGCTCGCTATTGAGACCTTCCGCTTCCGCCTCGTAGGTGACGGTCACACGGTGGCGAAGAACATCCATCGCCACGCTTTTCACATCGTGCGGTGTGACGTAGGCCCGACCATTTAAAAAGGCGTGAGCACGACTGGTGAGGGCAAGATTGATCGTCGCCCGCGGCGATGCGCCCACGCGGATGAGCGGGGCGATGTGGACACCGTATTCGTCGGGACGCCGAGTCGCATGAACGAGGCGGACAATGTAGCGTTTTACTTTTTCATCTAGGTAAAGACTGTTCACCACCGTCCGCGCTTTTTGGATCGCCTCTAGGCTGACCATCGGTTTTGGCACCGGCATTTCCTCGGTGGTTCCTGCGAGATCCAGCACGCGCATTTCCTCGTCTTCCGTCGGATAATCCATGATGACCTTCATCATGAAACGATCTAACTGCGCCTCGGGGAGTGGATAGGTTCCTTCTTGTTCCAGCGGGTTCTGAGTCGCGAGGACGAAGAACGGAGACGGCAGCGGGAAGGTTTCTTCGCCGATGGTGACTTGCTTTTCTTGCATCGCTTCGAGCAGGGCACTTTGCACCTTGGCGGGGGCGCGGTTGATTTCGTCAGCGAGGATGAAATTTGCAAAAACCGGGCCGTGTTTCACGCGAAATTTCGCCTCCCGAGGATCATAGATTTGCGTGCCAACGATGTCTGCTGGTAGCATATCTGGCGTGAACTGGATGCGGTTAAACTTCGCATTTACCAACGAGGCCAGCGTCTTGAGTGCCAGCGTTTTGGCCAATCCAGGGACGCCTTCTAACAAGATGTGGCCTTTCACCAGCAAGGAAATGAGCAGACGATCCACGAGGTCGCTTTGGCCGATCAGGTAGCGCCCGATTTCCGCACGGAGCGGCTGAATCCATTGCGAGGCGTCACGGACGGCAGCCTCCGCATCTACTGGGCTGATCGTGGGTGATGAGATGTTTTCCGGGTCAAATGTCATGATTCGTTCTCGTTGATTCTGAAGTGGGAAATAAGTGAAAAAATGTTACGTCAGTCTAACGGCGTAAGCTCTCGGCTTCGTCTAAAATCTGTCGTTTTTGCGTCATGGCGCGGCACTTTGCCCGGCCCGCAGTCCGCTTCCAAGCGCCAAGTGACGCGAAACATCGAGATTTCGATTTCTAAGATGCGGCTTGGAAATCCCAGACTCCCGGAAATGGGCTTGGATCTAGATTAGATATGCCTATGAGAAGGCATCGACATGAGAAAATCTTCATCCACTGTCCGCGCCGGCAAAATCGAATTTCTTCGGAAAAATACAGCTCACCGGGATTGGCGTGATTTGTACCGTTCCATACTTTCGCTGAGTTGGCCGCGTTTCTCACTGGTAGTCCTCGCGGTATATCTCTCGCTGAATGTTCTATTCGCGACGGCCTATACATTCGGCGGGCCATGCATCGCGGAGATGCGAACGGGATCATTTACCGATGCATTCTTCTTCAGTGTACAGACACTCTCCACCGTTGGCTTCGGTCATTTTTATCCAGCAACCTTATACGGCAATATCGTAACGACTATGGAAATCATTGTGGGTATGTTTTTTACAGCCATGGTGACAGGTCTTATCTTTGTGCGATTTTCACGTCCAGTAGCGCGGCTGGTATTTAGCGAGCAAATGGTGATTTGCCCATTCGACGGTAAAGCCACATTACAATTACGAGTCGCGAACCTCAGAAACCAAGCCATGGTCGAGACGGAGTTCCGGCTGATGCTCATTCGCGATGAACTCGTCGCCGAGGGCGAAATTTTCCGCCGCTTCTACGCATTGAAGCTGGAATTCGAAAGACTCATCCTCTTTCCCGCTGCTCTGACCGTCCGCCATGTCATTGACGAAAGCAGTCCATTGTATGGAGTAACATCCATCGACTTGGAAAAAAGCGATGCCCGGTTTATGACTTCGATCGTATGTATTGATACGGTCATTCCTGCTCCCGTTCAAAGTCATGCGGATTATCATTGGAGCGATGTTCGCTTCGACCACCAATTCGTAGAAATCTACACAGAACATGAGTCCGGTCGTTTCGAGGTGGACTATGGTCGCTTACATGAAGTGGAGCCGATTTCCGCTAGCTCAACGGGGGCTAAATTTAACTGAATCACGGGAAATTTTCGTGTTCGCTTTTAAGCCGAAAAAATCTCCCTGTCTATTTGTTGATCTGACTTTTCCGGAAACAATCGGTTGTGTGGTCATTCACGATGCCTACGCCTTGCATGAACGCATACATCGTAGTGCTGCCCACGAAGTTGAATCCGGCCTTTTTCAGAGCTTTAGAAAGTGCGTCTGATTCTGGCGTGTGCGTTGGAAAATCCGCAAGTTTTTCGAAATGGCTGACTTTCGGTTCGCCTCCCACGAAGCTCCACAGCCATTCAACTGGATTTTCGAGTTCCAGCCAAGCTTTGGCATTTTGCCGGACGGATAGAATCTTCCCACGGTGGCGGATGATGCCAGGATCGAGTACGAGTTTCTCCAATTGGGCATCTGTCATCTTTGCAATACGCTCCGGTTGAAAGTGATGGAAAACCTTTCGGTAGTGCTCGCGTTTTTGGAGAACCGTCCACCATGAAAGCCCATCCTGCGCACCTTCTAGGCAAATACACTCGAATAAATAACGAGCATCGCGAGACGGTACACCCCACTCAGTGTCATGGTATTCCACGTAAAGTGGGTATTTCACTGGCAGCCATGGACAACGAATCATATCAACATTCTCATAAATATTTAGCTTTTTAAGGTCAAGGGCACTTCCCAAAACTCTATTTTTTTAAACACTCTAAGTCCATTGGATTTGTTATCTGAATAAGACCTTAAAACGCAATTCACTTGCCTTACCAGCATGGCTCGACACGTATCGTGGGATACTTCGTTTGACTCTCACAATCGCTCTTTTGGGATGCTCGGCAATTGCCGCCGCAAGCTGGATGGGCTTAAGAAATGGACACGACGCGAGATTGCGAAAATTCCGCGCGATCAACGACACCTCGCGACGGCCCACGCGGCATTTCATTATTTCTGCAAAGACTGGG
>JANORE010000540.1:0-4520 GCA_031415155.1 Akkermansiaceae bacterium
CTTCGGCTGGCTAGATGGACTTGCCCGATCATTCAGCTCATCATCGGTCGTGGCAGGCTTGATTTTTCTTTCGCTACTTATCTTCGGGCAAAGCCTGATTTCGCTGCCGTTTGAAATTTATAGCACGTTCGTGATTGAGCAGAAATTCGGATTCAATCGCTCGACACCGATGACTTTCATCATGGATCGCTTGAAAGGATTACTGCTCGCCGTGGTCATCGGATTACCTCTGGCGGCTGCGGTGCTGTGGATCTTCGGGAATGTAAGTCATGCTTGGCTATGGGCTTGGGCCTTTGTCACGGGCTTCCAACTCATTCTCACCTATCTTGCGCCGTCGCTGATCATGCCGCTATTTAACAAATTCACGCCGATGCCGGACGGCGAGCTGAAGCAGGAAATCGAGGCGCTCGGGGTGAGTTGCGGATTTCCTCTGACAGGCGTTTTCGTCATGGATGGCTCGAAGCGCTCGACCAAGGCCAACGCTTTTTTCACCGGCCTCGGCAAACAAAAGAAAATCGCTCTGTTCGACACCCTGGTGGAAAAAAGTAGTCAGTCAGAACTTCTCGGCGTGCTCGCTCACGAGATCGGACATTTCCGCTGCGGCCATATCAAACAACGCCTCGCTGTCGGCATTCTACAGACGGCAGTGATCTTTTTCTTGTTGGGCCTGGCCACTGATCCCGACGGGAAATTCGCTCGGCTACTCTTCGATGCCTTCGGCGTAAAGCTGATTTCACCTCATGTCGGCCTCGTCCTATTCAGCATTTTGCTAGAGCCTGTCAGTAAATTGCTCGGAGTATTGGCCAATGCGTGGTCGAGGAAGCATGAGTTCGAGGCAGACGCTTATGCGGCCAAGGTCACGGGCGATGGTGCAGCTCTCGGGGAAGCCTTGAAGAAAATGACAGCGGATCATCTGTCCCATCCATCTCCGGCCCCGCTGCGAGTCTGGTTAGATTATTCTCATCCACCTTTGATTCAGCGGTTAGAGGCTTTGAGCAAAGCGTGACAGATCGGACTTTTCATTTTACGGCCTCTTTTGCCGGAATAAAAATCAGCCCACCGCCATTGATGCAGTAGCGTTGGTCGGTGGGTGTTTGATAGCCTTCCCCTTCGAAGACATGACCCAGATGGCCGCCACATTTCGCGCAGTTCACTTCGGTGCGAAGCGTGCCCATGGACATGTCCTTCTTCAGCGTGACGTTTTCCGCCTTGGCCGGATCGTAGAAAGAAGGCCAGCCGCAACCGGAGTCGAATTTATGATCGGATGAAAAGAGCAGCACCTTGCATCCCGCGCAGTGATATGCGCCTTTCCCCTGACTTTTAAATTCTTTGTAAACCGCTCCATTCGGACGCTCTGTGCCAGACTCACGTAAAATATGATACTGCTCGGCAGTCAGTAGTTTTTTCCACTCAGCATCCGTTTTTTCAACTTTTCCTGTGGGTTCAACGGGCGCTTCGGATTGAGTTTCCATGGAATTTTTCTTTTTGTCGTCGCCATTACAACCCGCCAGCGAAAGTGATAGAACTAAAGTGGAGAGCAAAGGAATGGCAGTCATCATGATTAGAAGAGTGATGAAGCCTCATTCTATTCCCTTCTTTCGCAAGTGAGATTTAAACAAACTGCTCTTGCAGCACGGCCTTTGCGTAATCTCGATTCATGCGGGCGATGTGATCGACGCTGATTTCCTTGGGGCAAGCTGCTTCACATTCATATTGATTGGTGCAGTTCCCGAAGCCCTCGGCATCCATTTGCCGGACCATACCCAGAACGCGCTTTTGCCGCTCGGGTTGGCCTTGTGGCAGATGACCCAAGTGAGAAACCTTTGCCGAAACAAACAACATGGCAGATGCGTTTTTACAAGACGCCACACAAGCGCCACAACCAATGCAGGCTGCGGCATCAAAGGCGCTATCCGCATCTTTTTTGGGAATCGGAATCGAATTTGCATCGACGCTGGAACCCGTCCGAATGTCGATGTAGCCGCCTGCCGCGATGATGCGGTCGAAGGCGGAGCGATCCACGATCAAGTCGCGAACCACCGGAAATGGATTGGCCCGGAACGGCTCGATCCAGATGGTATCGTTTTCAGAAAATTTCCGCATGTGGAGCTGGCAAGTCGTCGTGCCACGCTCTTTACTGTGAGGAATCCCATTGATGGTGAGAGAGCAAGAACCACAGATCCCTTCTCGGCAATCGTGGTCGAAGTGGATCGGCTCGTCACCCTTCTGAATCAGCCGTTCATTGACGATGTCGAGCATCTCGAGAAACGAAGCTTCCATCGGGATTGCCTTCGCGTCGTAGGTTTCGATTTTGCCCTTCGCTCGCGGTCCCGTTTGCCGCCATACTTTCAGTGTTAGATTCATGAGAAATTGCGATCAGATTACTTGGAAAACGAGCGTGCTTTATTTCGTCGCTCAAGTTGTTGTGACAGTAAATACGTTTGTGCGGCGGGCTAGGGAAAAATGATGATTTGCGGCAAGGAAATGAAAATTAAGCAAACCCGTGAACTCAGCACCGAGCTGACTCGTGGCCTCATGGATGAATGCCGGGCCGACAAAAACACCACCGCCAGCAAACTCGGGCTTTAACAGCTCATTTTTCCCAATCCTCAATGATGAAATGCTTCGACAATTCTTCACCCTCTTCGGTGAGAAACATCTCTGCCATCAAATACTGCCTCATCGCTCGTCTAACGGGGATTTCTAAGACTTCACCTTTCAAACCATAGTCCATCTTGATGCTTTCACGGGAATTTTCCGGAAGAGCAGGATTTACCCGTAACCGCACAGTTTCCAGCACCAGCCAATCTTTATCAATCGGGACTTCGCCTTGTGCTTCCACCGGCCACTCAGCGGAATCCATACGTGCCAGCACAAAGTCCCGCCAGTCTTGGCGGGTCTCACACCATGCCCGGGTATGCCAGCGGCGGCCATCCCACGCGAGTGCTCCCGGCCGGAGAAAGCGCCATTCCGATTTGTTTGAGCTGAGTGAAACGTATCTCACCCGAACTCGCCGCTTTGCGAACAGCGCCATGAAAATTTTTCGCTCCACATCATCGGTTGCCTGCCGCACGGGTAAATGAAGAACAGCTAGGCGATCATCGCCACCACCCGACACGGGCGTTTCTAGGCGGAATCCTTCAACCACACTCCCACCTAGCCAAGAAGCCGCCTCGTTCAGACTCGGCTGGTGGAGAATGCAGCGCATCAGCTCAGTCGCCTCATAGCGCTTGCGGCTGGTGTGATAAACCATCGCCGTAGGATTCATCTCCAAATACCGCTGCAAATCTCCAGATGTCTGTGCTGGCGAAGTTCCAAATCGCTCGATCAAATCCCCGCGCCCTACCCAGCCACGCCACCACAACAGCATTTCCGCGAAGCGCAATCGCTCCCGTGCTGCCCAGTTTCCTTCGTTTGTATCGTTACCCATTTAGAAATCTAAGAATTTAAGATAAGTGAAACATATAACTCATTTAAACATTTGTCACGATTTTTATTTGTGTGTCGTCTTTTTATATTGACATTTAAAAATAGATCGGCTTAGGTAGGTCGTTCTTATTGCCGCCATGTATCGCCGCCACTTTTTTCAACTCCTCTCTTCGCTGCTCGCGCCGTCGATGACGAAAGCTGTCAGCCATCCGAATCTGAAGCTTCCATCATTCACTCCGCAAATCAACGAATCCGCCCTGAAAGCATGGCTCAGAATGCCCATGCAGCCGATCCATTTCGAGAAAGACCTCCCAGTCGGCATCTCAGAAATTGAGCGCGAACAAGCCACCGATCTCATGGATGCCATCGGGAAAACCGAAAGCTTGATCCAGTTCATTTACTCCGGCGGCAGCGAGCCTGAAAACTCCCGGCAGGTATTACCCATACTGCTCTTCCAAAAAATCGACCCCGAAAATACCGATCTCCAAGCCCCCAACATTTCTCCCATCTATCTCCTCGCTCACTGCCAAACCCGCAACGCCCCCAGAACCTTCCGCCTCGATCGCATGGCCCCGCTTTTTGCAGAAGTGCCTCAACCAAGCTAGAAAGCCAATCTCCCAACCATGATTCCCGCGTCTCAAAAATTCTATGCCCACACCCTCGAAGGAAAAACCCAAGAACACTGGGAGCCGCTTTTTACTGCATTTGGCGAAAGCTCTGAAGAATGCGAGAAAGAGCAGTGCTCAAAGTGCGCCAACATGGAACCCGCCCACGGCCATCTCAACAAAGTCGCCTTCATACCGTGAAAAGAAAGATTGCCTTTAGAAATAATTCACCCAAACTTAAAAAAGTATGACAACATCACTTTTATCACCCAAATACCAAATCGTAATCCCAAAAGAGATTCGTAAATCTTTGAATCTCAAACCTGGGCAACGCCTACAGCTCACGGAGGTCAATGGAAAAATCGAAGTCCGCCCCATTCTCACGCCCGAGCAGCTCATCGGTTACCTCAAGGGAAAAACCAAGATTCCCTTCGAGCGGGAAAAGCAGGATCGCCCGCTTCCATGAATGCGATCTGTCTCGATAGC
>JANORE010000541.1:0-1817 GCA_031415155.1 Akkermansiaceae bacterium
CACCATTGGCAAGTCCGATGCTGGCAGCCTTAGCAGTGAGACGGATATCTGCATTATCTTGGCGAAGTAAAAGGCGATATTCCGCACGACTGGTGAACATTCGGTATGGCTCGGTACAGCCACGCGTTACGAGATCATCGATCATCACGCCCAGATAAGCTTCGTCGCGACCGAGAATGAATTCCGATTTTCCGAGGACTTTTAGCGCAGCATTTGCTCCGGCAACAAGCCCCTGCCCTGCCGCTTCTTCATAACCTGAGGTCCCATTGATCTGGCCTGCGAAATACAAACCTTCGATCCGCTTGGTTTCCAAAGTCGGCAGTAACTGAGTCGGCGGACAATAGTCATACTCCACGGCATAACCGGGACGGAGGATTTCACATTTTTCCAACCCAACAATGGAACGAAGAAATTCGAGTTGCACTTCGTAAGGTAGAGAAGTGGAAACTCCGTTGACGTAGTATTCCAACGTGTGTCTGCCCTCTGGTTCTAAGAAAACTTGGTGTCGTTCTTTTTCGGCAAATCTCACCACTTTATCCTCAATCGAGGGACAGTAGCGCGGGCCGATCCCCTCAATCACTCCGCAATACATCGGGGATTGATGAAGGTTTGCAGCAATCACCGCATGAGTCTTCGGATTCGTATAAGTCATCCAACACGGCATTTGTTCCACGTGGAACTTTGGATCACCCCAAGGATTGAGAGAGAAGAGGTCATCTTTGCCCTTTTCCAATGTGTCAGCCATGAAGCTAAACTTGGGTACTGGCGTATCACCGTCTTGTCGCTCACACCGAGAAAAGTCGATTGATCGACCATTGAGTCGGCAAGGTGTTCCCGTTTTAAAACGCTCGACTTCAAAACCGAGTCGTTTGAGCGCCTCAGAAACATTTGATGTGGCATCGCCCATCCGACCGCCCTTTTCGTTTTTCAAGCCGACATGCATCAACCCGCCCATGAATGTCCCAGCACTGAGAATGACGGATTTCCCAGAAATTTCCATGCCCAGGGAAGTGGTGACGCCAATAATGCGGTCGTTTTCGACAAGGAGATCAGCGACATTTCCTTGGTGAATCTCTACGCCAGACATCGCTTCAAGCTCGCGCTTCATGCGAAATTGGTAAGCTTTTTTATCACATTGGGCGCGAGGCGCACGGACAGACGGGCCTTTCGATACATTGAGCATCCGCCATTGAATGCCGGTGGCGTCGGTATTCAAACCCATGGCACCACCGAGTGCATCGATTTCACGCACCATGTGTCCTTTCGCCAAACCTCCGATAGCCGGATTACAAGACATCTGCCCGATGGTATCTAAGTTCTGAGTCAAGACGGCGACTTGGGCTCCCACTCGGGCAGCAGCCATGGCAGCCTCGATTCCAGCGTGGCCAGCGCCGATCACAATTACATCATAGAGCTTGGGGTATCGAAACATTGTCGTAAGCGAAATCTAGCCTCCAAGATGGTTAGGCTCAAGTGCGGAAACATCGATGTTCCACGTGGAACACGGAAAAGGGTAATTCTCTCGAAAAAACCTTATCTAAATCAAGATTTTGGTCTAGCCGTGCCCTTAAAAATCCACAATTCTTCCTGCGTCATGCATCGCCATTTGCCACTCATCCTCGTCATCGGACTGCTTATTGCCTTTCGGGCCGCCGGGTGCCTACCAAATTTCCCCTATAATTTCCAACCGCTCAGTGCTTTGTTTTTTTGTGGTGCATTGCTGGCACCCGGATGGCGTGGATTCACCATCCCTTTTGGTATTTGGGCAATCACCTACCCTTTTAGTATCGGACCTGTTTTTGAAATCTCCATTTTTC
>JANORE010000542.1:0-2611 GCA_031415155.1 Akkermansiaceae bacterium
TACCGGGCTTTCAGGGTTCCCTTCCTCAAGGAGGGTTTGGACAAGAGTGGGCAGGTCATGTCGCATGGTAAAACTGTTACCGATGAAAACCATATTCACTTCGGCAGAGAAAACAGGAGCACATATTAAACCCATTAGAGCCATTACTTTACAGAACTTTGCAGCCGTTTGTTTTCTATTGATCATTTAATTATCTCCTGAATTTTGATTTTTATCAGTCGCTTTTAATTCGCTATTTTTTCAAACCACGATCATTGAGAAATCCTCTCGCTTCGATGCCGGGGGACACCTCGCCTATCCGTTCGAGCAACGCGTCGGCATCCATGATTTCCGCCAGCTCGAGGAAACTGTCTGTCTCCGCAGCTCGACCGGGAGCGTTGCCCCACGATTCGTAAGCGTCAATTTTCCAGCTCCACTCGACAATGAGATCTCAGAATGGCGGCGTGAAACATCACTCTCCATCACTTGTTGGAAAACGGAAGTGCCGCTGAATGCTGTAGTCGAAAAGGCAATTTTCCCATTTGACGCCCGCGGCTCCCAAGTGGTGGACGACCCATGCCTCGCCTTTACGATTTCCGGGACCGGGAACAATGATGCCGATGTGAGATTCCGCATTTGCGAGTGACCAAATCACCAGATCACCCGGAATGTAGTCTTCCACATTGCGTGATGACGCGAGCGTTTGCCCCTTGCGCTCGAAAAAACGTAGGAGATTAGGAACGCGGCGGTGGTCGATATTCGGATCCGGTGCAGAAGCGCCCCAGAGCTGAGGATAAAGGCGGAAATTCTCGGTCATGTCTTCATGCACCAGCGCCTGTAAATCCATATCCATCCCGCGATAGGCACGGACAATCACATCGGCAGCGACTCCTTTATTTACAGGCGCATCTCCATTCGGATACGGCATTTTATAGTAAGATGGATCGTAAGTAACTGATCCATCCGATTGAGCGAGTGCCATGGCGGCGAGGCGATCACCGAATATTTTAGAATTTCGTAGCGAAAAAATGAGGTGGTCCGCTTGTTCCTCGGAACCTCCGGCTTGAGAGAATGGCATCAGAGGCTTGCCGAACCAGAAGCCCATTCCCAGTGCGATCACGATGATGACCCATCCCCCGAAGAAATTCCGCCGCTTCGGCTTTTGTGGACGCGCACCAATATATTCGATGGTGTCATTGTATCGGGTGCGCGGACGGGCCATATTTTTTTGTTTTCTAAAGAAAATTAAGCAATTCGCTGCTCACGAGGCCACTAATTTTAAAAAAATTTATCGATTCCTGAAAAAGGAATGGAATCTCCTGCCTCGACAGGAAAACGGCCATGCGCTCAAGCTCACCCGCATGATGGTTTTTACCCGTTCCCAGCCGCTTGTCTGGGGAGAGCTCGATGTTCCTTTGTTCGGTTTAGAGAATGACCTGCAAGGCTTGCCCTTACAGGTTCCAGCAGCGTTTTCTGTGGTCGAAGATCCAAGGTATTTGTGGTTTCTCGCCAATCATCGGCGGCCGGCCCAGCTTCACCCCAAGGCCCGCCCCGGAGCATTTCAGGCAGAACTCTGGCGCTACGATGTAGCCGAGCTTTTCCTGGCAGATCCAGTCTCTGGCCGGTATTTTGAGTTTAATCTCGCCCCGAATGGAGCTTGGTGGACTTGCGAATTTACCGCCCCACGAGTGCGTGCCGAGGAAATGGAAATCGCCATGCCTGAGATCGCGACATTTTCAGAGATGGCTGCCGATGGCTCATGGCTCGCAGGGATGGCGATCCCAGTCGATCTACTCAAAGCGCGATTGAATTTCGGAACGACGACTCGGATGAACGTGGCGATGATCTTAGAATCGCCAGCGCAAAAATTCATCAGCGCCGCCAAGCTCGGTCCCGGTGAACCGGACTTCCACCAGCCGCATCGGTTCTCAGAAATCCAGTTCACCCCTTTGCCTGACATGGGTCGCCCTGTTTAAAAAAATCTAAGCCGACGGACTTTGAGATCATTGCTTGGTGTCCTCATCGCCATCTGCTAGTTACGACTGAGTGAGTCAACGCTTTCAAATCGAGGATCTTGTCGAGCAAGGAGCATCTGGCGTGATCTTCCGGGCTTTAGACACGGAAACCCACCAGCACGTCGCATTGCGGAGGCTGCTCCCGTTTGGGCCAAATGGAGGTGGCCTGCGCGAAGATGAGCAAAATGCTTACAACGCAGTGATCCAGCAACTCACCCGCATCCGTCATCCCGCATTCCGTAGCGTCATCAGTGGTGGCTGCGATGCCGTAGATCGCTTGCCTTACATCGCCACCGAGTGGATCGCTGGTACGCCGCTCCGGTCATTCATTCGTCACAGACATCTTACCTTGGCCGAAGCCACTCAGATCCTGACTCATGCGTTAGAAATCTGTGAGCAAATTTCACAATGTCTCAACGAGGAAGCGGTCTGGTTAGAAACCGATCTGCATACCATCATCATCGCCGATGAAGCCACTGGCCGCGGCACGACTTTCTGGATCGCGCCACTGCGATGGCTTGCGAAAAATGATCATGACCGCAGTCTCAATTCCATCATTTGCCTGACCGAACAACTCATGGGCTGGGAAGGTAAAACTCCCGCCAGCAAGGCGAGCA
>JANORE010000543.1:0-3227 GCA_031415155.1 Akkermansiaceae bacterium
GAAGGTGAGAAACCATCACTTCGTAGCCCGTTTCTCCTTGGAAAGGATAGGTGCCCGTCAACGCTTGGTAATAGACGCAGCCCATGGCGTACATATCCGTTCTTGCATCCACAGGTACGCGCTCGAATTGCTCTGGAGCCATGAAGAAAATCGAGCCGAAAATGGCCTCCGACTCCTGCAATTCTTCGAGAGACTGCCCTTGCGTCAATGTCGCCAAGCCGAAATCCACGATCTTCACCTGGAATTTCCCGGAGGGGAGCCATGTGAGCATGATATTGGGCGGCTTGATGTCGCTGTGAATCATGTCCAGCTCTTGAGCCGCGATGAGGGCTTCTTGAGTCTGAAGTGCGAACTCGCGAAAATCTGTCCACGTTAAAGGCGCGCGCTCAATAATTTCATCGAGCGTTTTTCCGACGATCAGCTCCATGATCACGTAGGGGCCTTCGTCATCAGAGCCGACATCGTAAATCGTCACGATATGTGGGTGCTGTAACGAGGCAAGTGCGCCAGCCTCTTTGACCAGTTGCCGGATGGACTCCTTTTGGAGTTCATGGTCGTCCTCTGGTACCGAGATGCGTTTGATCGCAATATCGCGATTCATCCGGGTGTCAAATGCTCGGTAAACCGCGCCAAGGCCACCTTGGCCGATTTTTTCGATGATTTGATAACGTTCTTCCATGGGCTAGACTGGATATGAGGTTGCAAAATAATTTTCCGCTCGGCAACAACGAAAACTTAATATCAAGTTCTCTGCACTGTTTCATGCTTCAATCCGCTCAGAAAGCCTAAAAACCCTGTTCTTTACAACTTTTCTGAGGTTTTTTGTTTGGGCTATACGAAGTTTTGCGGATGCGGGGTTGAAATGATGTTAGAAAATAAAGTTTAAAGTGCTCCATCAAGTGCCGCCTTTGAGTGATCGAAAGATGGAGATGAAAGGCGTCATGACGTGGATGATCCGGATCAACGAAGTATGAAGCTCTACCGACGAACCAACTCCACCAAAATCGCCTTCTGGGCGTGGAGTCTATTTTCGGCTTGTTGGAAAATGGTATCTGCGTGGAGCTCTAGCACTTGCTCGCTGATTTCCTTGCCTCGATAAGCCGGCAAACAGTGGAGAATGATGTGGCCGAGAGCCGCGTTTTTCAACAGCCCGGCATTCACCCGGTATCCAGCGAATTCGAGTTCTTTTTCCTTTTGTCCTTCTTGGCCCATCGAAAGCCAGACGTCGGTGTTGATGACGTGTGCGCCATCGGTCGCCATGGCAGGATCCGAGGTGATGACGACATTCGGCGCGGCTAAATTTACTAGAAATTCTGCGGGCGGTTGGCAGGAGGCAGGTGATGCGACGACGAGTGAGAAGCCAAGGTGTTTCGCCGCCCACATCCACGAGCGCGTCATGTTAGAAAAGCCATCGCCGATGAATGCGACTTTCTTACCTTCCCATGTGCCGAGTTTTTCTTGGATCGTGAGGAGATCGGCGAGAATCTGGCACGGATGCTCATCATCTGTCAGGGCATTGATGGTAGGAATGCCGGAATAGTGAGCGAAATCGACGACGTCTTGTTGGGCGAAGGTCCGAATGATGGCGCCATGAACCATCCGTCCAAGAACGCGCGCCGTGTCCTTGATCGGCTCGCCACGACCCAGTTGAATATCATTTCCTGATAGAAACATCGGGAAACCACCCAGCTCGCGGATGCCGACCTCGAATGACACACGCGTCCGGGTCGAGGACTTGGTGAACATCATCGCCCAAGTTTGCCCGGCCAATGGCTGACCGTTTTTCCCACGCTGTCTTTTTAAGAGCGCGGCAGATTCTAGCAAAAAATGAATTTCCTTGGCCGTGAGTTGCTCGATGGAGAGGAAGTGTTTCATGGAAAAAGAGGAGACAGTGGAAATTTTCTTAACTTGGATATTCAGTTTACCAAGCTTTCGAGCGTGTGCTTGATGATTGCGAGTGCTTCATCCACCTCGGCGTCGGTGACATTGAGTGGTGGTAGTAAGCGGAAGGTATGAGGTCCGGCCGGTGGGACTAAGAGACCGTTTTTCATGAGCTCGTGGACCACCACGAGTGACGCGGTTTTCCCTTCTGGAGTTGGCACGAGTTCTGGATCGAGGCCGATGCCTAGCAGCAAGCCTTTCCCCCGGATTTCCGTGATCACGGGGAGATTCCAAGAGCGGATGGTATCGCGGATGCGGACTTCTTGGAAAATCGCATGGACGGCCAATTCTTTCTCACGGATTTCCTTGAGTACGGCGAGCGAAGCCGCGCAAACGAGTGGATTCCCACCGTAAGTCGAGCCATGCGATCCCGGCCCCATCAGAGAGGAAAATGGGGTGTCATCATCGACGGCGCGATCACTGAGCCAAAACGCCCCGATTGGCACGCCGCCGCCCATGCCTTTCGCCCATGAAATCCCATCGGGCTTGATTTCTGGTGCGATCATCCGCCATGCCATGGCATCGCCACAACGACCAAAACCCGCCTGGACCTCGTCGAAGAAAAGTAACAGATCATTTTTCTTACAAAGGTCGGCCACAGCACGCATGAATTCGGGAGTTGCGGAATTCACGCCGCCTTCACCTTGGATCGGTTCTAGCAAAATCGCCGCCGTTTCCGGGCGCACCGCATCTTCGAGTGCCGCGATGTCATTAAAAGGCAAATAGCGAAAACCCGGCAGCAATGGATCGAAGCCTTCGTGAATTTTCTTCTGCCCGGTGGCGGACATCGCGCCCAACGTCCGGCCGTGGAACGATTGCAAAAAGGTCACCACTTCGTAGCGTTGGGTGCCGTCTGACTGCGGGCGTTTCAGGCCGAAGCGGCGCGCCGATTTGATCAAGCCATCATTCGCCTCGGCACCGGAGTTCGAGAAAAAAACTTTTCCCGGTAGCTTGACGTGGTGCTCGTTGATTTCCGCAGCAAGTTCCGCCTGAAGTGGATGCTGATAGAGATTGGAAGTATGCATCAATTGGCCCGCCTGATGGCGGATCGCCTCGACCAACGTCGGATGACAATGACCCAGCGAGCAGACCGCGATGCCCATGCAGAAATCGAGGTAGCTTTTCCCATGATCATCCCAAAGTCGGCAGCCAGCACCGCGCACGGGGACCAGTGGAAAGCGCCCATAAGTGGGAAGAACGTGTTGTTTGTAGAGTTCGGGAGTGGTCATTGATTCATGAGCAAGGGCGGACCCTAGCGTCGTTTTGCGAAATGCAAAGCGGGAAGT
>JANORE010000544.1:0-2073 GCA_031415155.1 Akkermansiaceae bacterium
GCCGGCTGGATCACCAACTTCGTCGCCTAACAAACGTGCGATTGCGAAAAAACAATCTCCTTCGAGAGCGTCTTCTAACATTTTTCGATAGCGCGACTCGAAGATAAATAAAGGCAAGCCACCATGTGGAAACAAGGTGCAGTCGGGTAAAAGCATCACGCCGCAGCGCTCAGGAAGGTGAATACTAGCCATGCTAGAAACAGTCATAAACCAGCACTTGCGCGATGCAAGCCAGATAGATTTGCCAAGAACACTCTTCAGCTCATCGCCACCGGATACAATCTTCCGTCCGCCGCACGGAACCAAACTGCGGTGACACCGCGTTTCACATAGCCGAGTGCATAACGGAGAGTATCAGTTGCCAATGGAGATATACTTGTCACTTGGCCGACCACTTGGCCCTCTGAATTTTCGAGCGGCCCAAGAGTCGCAGAAATGTTGGTATCAAAGGCAAATCGGGTCAGATACTTATTCACTTTTCCGGCAGATTTGATGCGAGAAATCACCTCTTGACCGATGTAACAGCCCTTGGTGTAGGAAATATCCGTTGTTTCTAACAATGCTTCGGGCGGCAGCATACCTTCGATCAATTCAGCCCCCCAAGCCGGAATTTGATGAGTGATCCGTAATGCCTCCATCGCATCGTTTTCTAGCACCGCGATGTCTACAGGATACTCCATGGCTTGATCACAAGAAATCCACCAATCCATTCCAGAAACTCCATAGCGATTCGACTCACGAGCGATCACTCCCGGTGGGGCCTCACCGGGTGATCCGGTGAAGTGTGATAATTGAAATTTGCTCGAAAAATCCGTAACCGTGACATCATCAGCAATGAGATAACGAGTGAGTCGTGCTTCGAGATTTTCTGCCCACTCGGCAAGACCCGTGACCCATAATGCTCCATCATCCCTTTCCAGAATGTGCACCCGAAACTGCAAGCGTCCTTTTGCATCGGTGACACACGATGGCAGTGAAATTTTTCCTCCCATCACTCGCCGCACGTCTTGGGTCAGTTGCCCATTGAGAAATCGCGCCGCATCCGGGCCACGGAATTCTAAGATGGTCGGATGCCCGAGATCGATTCGATAGATGTCGTTCACGCTTGATGCAGATATGGTTTCGCGACTGCGGAGAAGTCTAAATCTCCCAATCCGGCAGCACTGAGTTCTTCGAGGCGTTTTGAAACGGCGGTAATGGCGGGGATTTCCAAGCCCGCAGCTTCACCGAGTGCGAGCATGTAGCGGCTATCTTTTCCCATGTTAGCAAGTGAGAAATGAGTTTCAAAATCACCAGCCGCCATCATCGGCATTTTGACGCCAGCAAGGAGAGAGTGCGAAGCATTTCCCGCGACTGCTTGGATCAAGCAATCCGCAGAAACTCCATGATTCGTGGCGATGGCGAGGGCTTCCGCCATTGCTTGCACCGCGCAGGCGGAAATGAGGTTGGTCGCGAGTTTTACCACGGTCGCCGCGCCGACATCTCCGCAGTAAAATTGATTTTTACTCGTGACGCTGAGATAGGATTCTAGCTGGGTGGCGAGTAATTGATCACCACCGATGTAATAGACTAATTGGCCATTTGCTGAGGCGACTTTACTACCTGTGAATGGTGCATCTAGGAACTGACAACCCTGAGTCACACAGATTTCCTTCAACCACATCGTTGTCTCTAGATCCAAGGTCGAGTGATTGAGAAGAATCTGGCTGGGGGCTAAATGTTTCACGATCCGTCCAATGACTTCCCGTACGGCAGGCACATCCTTGAGATAGAGAGAAATGATGGCCGCGCCTTGGATGGCTGCCTCAGGAGTCTGGCTCTCACCGATCAAATCTTTAGGCGTCCGATTCCAGCAAGTGACTTCAAAGCCAGCCTCTAACAGGCGAGAATAAGCGCGTGAACCGATGATCCCGAGACCGAGAACCGCGACACGTTTTTCTGATAGGATTGTCATTGTTTACGTTGTAAGGCGAGTTCCACCAACTTGGCAGCTTGTTTGCGGATGTCCGCCATCATCTCCACGGTCGGTTCTTTACCTTCCTCGAGCACCATTTCGGTACGCAGCCCGGCAAG
>JANORE010000545.1:0-4160 GCA_031415155.1 Akkermansiaceae bacterium
CTCGTCGTAACCCAGGCGCAGCCACACCGATCCTTGTTCTCTCCATCATTCTTGCAGCGCTGATCGAAGGTATCTTCATTCTTACCGCTTTCGCTGTACCGTTCTAATTTATCATTGCTGCATGTGCTTCATCGCACGTGCAGCAACTCTCTTTTTCTAAAGAAAATCTCATCCATATGATCGCCTTACTTGCTTCCGCCACTGCCGAAAATCCAGGTATCTTGGACAGCATCAAATCCACCTTCGGCCTGAACACTCCATTGTTCATCGCCCAAGTGATTAATTTTATATTGGTGATTTTCGTATTGAAAAAATTCGCATTCGGCCCTGTTCAAAAAATTCTTGAAGAGCGCCGCAATCGCATCGCGGAAGGCGAAGCGAAGCTGAAGACCATCGAAAAGCAGCTCGCAGACTCAGAAGCGACAACCGCTGCTGCGATTGAAAAGGCGAACCAAGAAGCGGTCCGCCTCGTGGAAGAAGCCAAGGCTGGAGCCGCTACTTTCTCTGAACAGAAATCTCAAGAGGCCATCGCTAGCGCCCAACAAATTTTGGCGAAAGCCGAGGCTGCTGCCCGCGCTGACCGCGACCGCCTCAGCGCCGAGCTGAAGCGCGAATTTGGTCGCCTCGTTGCAGCCACCACCTCCCAAGTCACGGGAAAAGTTCTCAACGCGGACGACCAAAAGCGTATCAACGAAGACGCACTGGCCAAAGTTGAAGCCTGATTTCCTGATCTTTTCCCGACATGAAAATTTCCAAGACCGCTGCCGCCGCTGCCCGTCGCCTGTTTGGCCTCTGCCAGACGAATGGCCGCTTTGATGATGCGAAATTGCGTAATGTGGTGACGAAGTTAATCGAGGCGAAACCGCGCGATTTCCAAGCCATCCTCGCTGCGATCCAGCGTTTGACGCGTCTCGAAATGGAGCGTCGTCAAGTGACCGTCGAGAGTGCCGTGGAAATGGATTTGCCGACTCAGCAGCGCGTCGTCGCCGGACTTACTCATCAATACGGTCCAGATCTCGTGGTCCAATATCAAGTCACCCCAGCCCTTCTAGGTGGTCTCCGAATCCGGGTGGGAAATGACGTTTTCGATGGCTCTGTCCAAGGTCGTCTCGATCGTCTCGCTGCCGCATTTTAATCTCTCAAATTTTTCTAACTTTTTAACAGAACCCTTGTCATGAGCAGTATTCTCCAAGAACTCGAACAACAAATCGCCGGTATTTCCTCGTCCGTCGCAAAAACAAACGTCGGCACGGTCCGCAACGTCGGTGACGGCGTGGCCAAAGTCGAAGGTCTCTCCGACGTGATGCTCAACGAGATGATCGACTTCGGCAACGGCGTGACCGGGATGGCGCTAAACCTTGAAGAAAGCGAAGTCGGCGTCGTTCTTCTGGGTGACTATACCGCCATCAAAGAAGGCACCGAGTGCCGCACGACGGGCAAACTTCTTTCCGTTCCTGTCGGTGAAAACGTTCTTGGCCGCGTGGTCAACGCCCTCGGTGCTGCCGTGGATGGCAAGGGCGACATTGTTCCTTCCGCTTTCTATCCGATGGAAAAAATTGCACCGGGCATCATCAAGCGGAAGTCCGTTTCTGTCCCGGTCCAGACCGGCATCATGTCCATCGACGCGATGATTCCTGTCGGTCGTGGTCAGCGTGAGCTCATCATTGGTGACCGTTCCACGGGAAAAACCACCATCGCGGTGGACACCATCATTTCCCAAGCCCAGCAAAATAAAGCGGCGGAAAATGGCAAGCTTCAGAACCACAAACCGATGTATTGCATCTACGTCGCCATCGGCCAGAAGCTCTCGAACGTCGCCCGGACGCAGAAGATTCTCGAAGATGCAGGCGCGATGGAATACACGACCATTGTTTCCGCTTCCGCTTCGGACGCTGCGGCCATGCAATACCTCGCGCCGTATGCGGGCTGCGCGATTGCTGAATATTTCATGGATCAAGGAAAAGACTGCTTGATCGTATTTGATGACCTTTCCAAGCACGCCGTCGCTTATCGCCAAGTTTCGCTGATTCTCCGCCGCCCGTCGGGCCGTGAAGCTTATCCAGGCGACGTTTTCTATCTCCACAGCCGCTTGCTTGAGCGTTCCGCTCGTCTTTCCGAAGCTGCGGGTGGTGGCTCGCTCACCGCGCTGCCGATCATCGAAACGCAGGCTGGCGACGTTTCCGCCTACATCCCGACGAACGTGATTTCCATCACCGACGGTCAGATTTATCTGGAAACTGACCTTTTCTACCAAGGGATCCGCCCAGCGATTTCCGTCGGACTTTCTGTTTCCCGTGTGGGTTCCGCCTGCCAAACGAAGACGATCAAATCGGTGGCAGGCACGACCAAGCTCGACCTCGCTCAGTATCGCGAGCTTCAGGCATTCGCGCAGTTTGGCTCTGACCTCGACGCTTCCACGAAAAAGAAACTCGATCGCGGTGCCCGCATCGTCGAGCTTTTCAAGCAAAACCAATATAGCCCGCTGGCGATGGAAATGGAGTCCATCTATCTCTTCGCGATGCAAAACGGCTACTTCGACGATGTCGCCGTATCGGATGTCAAACGCTTCCAGTATGGGCTTGGCGATTTCTTCAACACCCGCAAAGGCGAACTACTCGACAAGATCCGCAACGAAAAGCCAGACCTCAAAAAGGACAAGCCGATGGTCGAAGCCGTCAGCCAAGGCATCGAGGATTTCAAGAAATCTTGGAAATAATCCAGCCGCCCGCACCTTCCGTCTTTCCTATCTAGCATCTTTAAAATATGGCCAACCTCCGCGACATCCGCCGACGCATCAAGTCGGTAAAAAACACCGCGCAGATCACTCGCGCGATGCAGCTTGTCGCTGCTGCCAAGATGAAGAAAGCGCAAGACCAAGCGCTGGCTGGCCGCGACTACGCCAAGGAACTCAACGGCGTCCTCCAAGACATCAGCGAGGGATTTAGCGAAGCGACTCATGCATTGTTAGAAAAACGCACCGGTGGCCGCGAGTTAGTTCTCATCATTTCCACGGATAAAGGACTCTGCGGTGCGATCAATACCAATCTCGCTCGTGCCATCCGCACCGGTTCTTCCGACACCGCCGACTACGTGACCGTCGGTCGCAAGCTGCGGGTGATGATGGAAAAACTGAACAAGAACATCATCGCAGACTTCTCGGTGAAAGATCCGGTTCCCTTCGCAGATGCCCGCGCCATCGCCGCCTTACTTTCCAAGAAATTCTTGGATGGCACTTACGACAAAGTTTCCGTCGCCTACACCCGCTTCGTCAACACGATGAGCCAACAACCAGAAGTGGTGCAGCTCCTCCCCGTGGAGCCGCCGACAGACGCTGGTGACAACACCGACACAAACGATTTCCTCTTCGAGCCAGCGCCCGAAGATGTGCTTAGCACGATCTTGCCGCTCTATGTGAATTTCCGGGTTTTCCAAACTCTCGTCGAAGCCCGCGCCTCCGAGCACTCCGCCCGAATGGTCGCCATGAAATCCGCCACGGACAACGCGAAGAAGTTCATCAAGGAACTGACGCTCGACTATAACAAACTCCGCCAAGGCGCCATCACCGCCGAGCTACTCGAAATCACCACTGCCATGAAGGCGATGGAGTGATGAGGAAAATCAGCTACATGAAAAAATTCATCTCTAGTATTTTTGTTGCCACGGCTGTGATCATTTTAAGCTCTTGTGGTGCAGATCCTACAGTGTCGATCACTTCTGCTGGCTTAGGGAAAACCTATACTAAAGTCGTCGTCCGGGAATTCTCCTGCAGAATTGCTAATGCCAACGAATCGGCGAAGAAAAACACGGTTTCTTTCGCTCATGAGATTGCCTCCGCAGTTTCATCAAAAGGCGCTTTTTCCTCCGCTTCGAAGGATGGGAAAGTCACACCTGACACGTTAGTCATTACCGGTGGCGTCACTGAGTTTGAAGAAGGAAACCCCGCCCTCCGTTTGGCCGTTGGCATGGGCGCAGGCAAAGCTTACTTCGTCTCTGACGTCGTCTTTTTAGATGGGGCTACAAGCAAGACGGTCGGCACGATGAACGTCGATCAAGCAATTGGTTACGGTGGCATCGTTGGAGCGATGGCAAAGCCCGAAAATTTAGTAAAAGCCGCTGCTGAAAACGTAGCGAATGAATCTATCAAATTTTCAAAAAACAAG
>JANORE010000546.1:0-8179 GCA_031415155.1 Akkermansiaceae bacterium
CGCCGCTCCCGTCCTCGAAGACTTTTTCCCAAATGTCCGTCCGGGTCACCACCTCTCCCAAGCGGTAGAAAAGGTATTCTAGCAGTCGATACTCCAGAGCGGTGAGATGGATGGGACAGCCACCGCGACACACGTTGCGCCGCAGCGGGTCAAGATCCAGATCCCCGACGGCCATCCGCGGACTTTTTTTAGCGTAGCTCCGCCTAAGTATGGCGCGGACACGCGCGACCGCTTCGGACAAGGGGAACGGTTTTACCAGATAGTCGTCCGCACCAGCATCGAGCGCCTCTAATCGATCTTCAAGTCCGTCTCGCGCACTGATCACGAGGATGTGCACGGAGTTTTCGCGTGCACGAAGCCGCCGGAGAATCTCCATGCCATCCATTTTGGGAAGCATGAGATCCAGTAGAACCAGGTCATAACCGCCGCCATCCGCCGCCCATAGTCCCTCGTCACCCGTGGCCACCGTATCCACAAGATAGCCACTCTCGCGCAGATATTGCCCAAAGGCGGCGCGTAATGGGGCGTTATCTTCGATGAGGAGCAGGCGCATTCAGGTGTGTGTGGATATCTGAAATATCAGCATGATCCCAATCAAATTACAGACGAATTCCTAACGAAGAAGAGGGACAGTAACTTCGCTGCTCCTCACTTGTTCGCATACCCAGCGGGCGTTTACGTGACTCGTCTGATCCTCGACGTGCCACCGCACCACTCCTACAGCCTCCGTCGCTTTTACGACGTATGTCGGCGGGCCACCTACGGCCTGCGGCAGCTATTCTACCGCTACAAATGGCTGGTTTTGACCGTTTCCAAACGAAAAAGGGCTATTTCGCGTGAAAAAGCCCCGTTTTCCGCCAAGCGGCGGATATTTTTCAGCTTCAGGCAGGCGTGGCCGATTTTACAGGCGCAGGTGCTTCGCTCACTTTTTCTCGCGGGCTCTGGCGACGGGATCATCCTGCCACATAAACAGGGCTTTCAGGATGTCCTTGAAATCGGCTCGCAGCTCGTGGCTTTCCCGGTGAATCTGGATCGCTTCTTTCTGAATATCCGCAGAATCTACATTTGAAGGAGTGAAATCCATTTCTGGCATTTTCTCGTCGAGTTCAACCAAGAGCTTACAGACATCGCGATGGATCCGTTCAAGATGGTCGCAGAGTTTCGACGTATCCTCGGCGAGAGTCGAAGCATCTGCCGCGAGGATCGTGCCATTTGCCTTGGTCTGCAATTGGTGAGCCAGAGTGCGGACTCTGCTGCTGAGTTCGAGCCATTCCGCAGAAAGATCTTGGTCCACATCAGAAAAAATTTCTTCGAGGTTCGTTTCCATTTGAAGAGATTAACCCAATTATTGGACCGCGCAATGCACATCCTACACGCTTCATATTTTGTAGGAAATCGGGATGAAATTTCTACAAATTCTGATGCGCGGCCTTATAAACAAAGGAATTTCAGTTGTTGGCTGCTGGTTTGCGGCCTCGCAGGTAGTCGGCGGCTGACATTCGTTTACCACCCTCCGGCTGCACGACCTCAAGCCGTAATGCTCTATTTCCACATCCCATGATGAGCTGCCCTTCGATGATGGAAACCTCACCTGCGGCTAAGGAAATATCGATCACCGAAGTCGGTGGGAAAATCTTCAATCGCTTTTCCCGGCCCTCTTCGATCCACCGAGTAAATGTGCCGGGCCATGGATCATAGGCACGGATGCGGCGCTCCAGCGCTGTCGCATCTTGTGTCCAATCTAACTGACCCGCGTCGCGCTCAAGCTTGGAGATATAACTGGATGCGGCATCTTCTTGGGGAATGCGCTCTGCCGAGCCGTCTGCTAGCTTGACCAATGCCTCGGCTAATGTGGCTGGTGCTAACTCGGCGAGGCGATCATGCAAGCTGCCTCCGGTTTCTTGGGCGGTGATTGGGATTTTCTGAGAAAGAATCATGTCGCCAGCATCCAATTCTCGGATCACATGCATGACGGTGATCCCTGTTTCCGCATCGCCTGCATCGATCGCGGCTTGGATGCAGGCCGCACCACGGAAGCGTGGTAGTAGCGAGGCATGGAGATTGATGATCGCTTGGCTCGGTAAGGTGAGAATCGGTTTCCGTAAGATTTGGCCGTAGGCCATTACGACGATGATCTCGGGCTGCATCGCGGCGAGTTCCTCGGTGATGTCGCCGATTTTATCAGGCTGGAACACGGGTATCCCTGCTGCTAGGGCCTCCACCTTGATCTGAGGCGGAGTGAGCTGCTGGTGGCGACCGATGGGCTTATCCGGCTGCGTGACGAGTGCCAGTGGATGCGGCCCATTCACCAACAAGTGCCGAAATGCGGGGAGGGCGATCTCGCCCGTGGCGATGAAGATGAGGCGCATTTTTTAAATAAGTGAGATGCTAGGCTAGGCACGGTGCTTCGCCATTTCCTCGTATACGGGCAGGCTGGTGATGCGCTGGATCATTTCCGCCAGCACCTTCACGGGTGGCTGCGTCGCATCCACATGGGTCACGATCGCATCGGCATAAAAATCGAGAATGGGCTTGGTCTCGTCCTCATAAGTGGCGATGCGCTGATTGATGATTCGGTCGCTGGCATCGTCGAGGCGATTGTCCTTGATCGCGCGCTTTCTCATGCGCCGCACGAGTTCACCGCGATCAGGACAGGAAAGATGGAAGACTTGATGCACCTCGATGTAGTGACTGAGGATTTCTGCTTGCCGGACATTTCTGGGAATCCCATCGAGGATCAAGAAATCGATATCCGGCTTATAGATATGTGAGTCTCTTAAATTTTCGATCTGCGCTTTCCATAACTCGATGGTTAATTCATCGGGGACGAGTTCTCCGCGACTCGAGTATTCGACAAATTGTTTGCCCAAGGCGGTTCGGGTATCCAGCGAGCGGAAGACATCGCCGCAAGCACAGTGGAAAAAACGTGGGACACGCCCCAAGATTTGCCCCTGCGTGCCCTTGCCCGACCCCGGTGCGCCGAGAATCACAAACGCCGGTTTTTTAATGTGGTTAGAGGACAAGGACATTGTTCATTCGTGTGAGAAGATCATTCATGCAGGCATTGATCCTATCGTCCACTGAGCACTCAGGCAAGCCGCCACTTTCCTGTATGAGCATTTCCACAAATCAAGACGCGGAGTCGTGCATCAAGCTTGGAAAACATTTGCTAAAATCCAGGTCCACCGGAGCCTCAATCCGTAGTCGTTCAGCGGTCCTAGGATGTTGGAATTCGAGGACTTTAGACTGGAGGAGCATTCGTGTTCCAGTGCCCAGGATCCGCCCGAGTTCGAAACTACGTTCAAGCCCGGCGTAGCGGAAATCGCCGACAATCGGGAAACCCGCGTCGAGTAAATGCCGACGTATTTGGTGAAATCTCCCCGTGACAGGCGTCGCCATCAGCAGGGTAAGACGGAGTGTCGGATCTGCGGAAAAGGACTCCTCTGGACGGGTCATTAAACATTGGAACGACGTCTGTGCGGGGAGTAAATCCGAGTCATCGGCTTGTCGTAATGGAGTGTCACAGATCCATTCTTGCGGGGGCGTGCCACAGACGATGGCATAATACGTTTTCTGGATTTCCCGGAGTTCGAAGGCTTGTTGCATGAGACCCGCTGTCCGCTTATCCAAGGCAAACAGCAGAACGCCAGAGGTCGGTCGATCCAGTCGATGGGCCGGAAAAACCTGCCGCCCTAGTTGATCTCGCAGGCGTTTCATGGCGATCCATTCCGGTCCCTCAGGGGTATGGCCGGGATGGACGATCATGCCAGCCGGTTTGTCGATCGCTACGAGGAAATCATCTTCGTAAAGAATGTGAAGTGGGACCATGAATATCGAATGACTCATTCACTCACCATACTCAATGCTGAGTCTCTGCGGACGCTTGAGCGGAATCCCTTCTTCAAGATCGCCAAGATCAAGGCTATCTAACACATTCGTGCGGCGGCGGACGAATCCCGCTTCAGAAGAAACGGCGGCGAAGCTTGGCAGCTCGCAATGATACGGATCATTTCCGATGAGCACGGGCTCCTTCGGGCGGATCGGTGAGGCGTCCAAAGCAGGCATATTCGTAATCGCCATGTCAGGCGACACCCCATCGCCGAGTGCACCTGAGTGCTGGGTGCAAAAAGGCAAGCCGACGGTTTCTCTCCGGAAATATTCAGACACCGCCGAGGAACGAGAGCGGAACGTGCCAGCACTCAGGTCTTCAACATGTTCCTGGCAAAACTGGGTCGCCTTCTGACCTGAAACCGTACAAACAGGGATTTCCACCACACTGCTAGGAGCGGCGAGTTTCCCACCGCCGAAGGAGGGCGTGGCCGCATTGATCGTCGCCTGCCAGATCGGCATTGCCAGATCACGGCTAAATGCACCGGGATAAATCGCCTCACCATTTCCTGCGAGAAATCCAGTCCACACGCCACAAGTCACTCGCTTATTATAGCCGACGAACCATGTGTCTGCGAAGTCGTGAGTGGAGCCGCCTTTGCCTGCGCCGTTGAATGGCTTCTCTAGCAGACCATCGAGCACTCCCTTCGAACTCCCTCGGTAAAGCGAGCCAGCCATCATGCTGTGAACCTGCCATGCCGTCGCCTCATCCACGACTTGGTTCTGCGGTTTGGCTTGGCGTTGCCGACGGTAGACCACGCGCCCATCCGAATTCTCGATACGGTCCAGATAGGCCAAGTCCTTGAGTCCCGTCATTCCTCCTTTTGGAAATACAGACATGGCCCGCACGATTTCCTTCATGGATACCTCCTCAAAGCCGACAGCCAGTCTGGGAAGCAGCTCCGCCTTCGCCATCGACAAGCCGAATGCTGTACTCGTATCCACCACCCGCTGCAGGCCGACGGATCCCGCAAATCGGACGGTTGCGCCGATTTTTGATTGCTCCAATCCTTCGCGAGCGGTGATTTTCCCTTTGTAAGTCGGAGATGAAATTTCCATGCCCCACTCACCTAGGATTCCCTCGCGACCACCGACCATCACGGCGCGATTATCCATCGGCTCATCTTCGATCATCGTCGCCGGCGTCTGAGCGGAACTCAATCCTGCCGCATAGATGAATGGGAAAAAAGCGGTGCCGAGTGGACGTTTTCCAAGCTCAATGAAATCGAATTGCGCTTGTGAATAATCTCGCCCGCCGATGTGTGCGAGAACCTCGCCCGTGTCGTGATCCATCATTAAGACCGCACCTTGAAGATACGCCGCTGGCTTCGACCCATTTTTACGGAAATCTTGGTGTTTCGGGTGTTGGTAACCCGGGCGTGCTTCCGCACTCGCTAGCACTTCTAATAACTTTTT
This sequence comes from Akkermansiaceae bacterium, assembly GCA_031415155.1. GTDB lineage: Bacteria > Verrucomicrobiota > Verrucomicrobiia > Verrucomicrobiales > Akkermansiaceae > Luteolibacter. The sequence continues at coordinate 5,305 of JANORE010000546.1, forward strand.
TTGTGCCGCATTTTGTGCTTCAGCAAGAATCGTCGTATGAATTTTAAACTTTCCAGAAGCGAGTGCATCCTCGCCGAGGGCACCACCGACAGCCTCCGCGATTCGCTCATAGAGATGGGAAGTTCCACGCCGCAATGGCTGCGAATTCAACACCAATGGGCGAGCTCTCAATTGAGTCAGTTCTGCCGAAGTGATCATCCCTTCTTCACGCATCCGCCCTAATACGTAATTCCGCCCGTCCTTATTTACGTCAGGATTATTCAATGGAGAACGATGATTTGGGTTCTTAATGAGCGTGACCAGCGAGGCACATTCCTCGGTGGATAGATCCATTGGTTCCTTGCCGAAATAGCCCAAGGATGCCGACCGGATTCCATAAAATCCACTGCCGAAGTAGATCCGATTGAGATAGAAATCTAAGATCTCCTGCTTGTTATAACGTTTCTCAATCCGCATCGCGAGGAACGCCTCTACCAACTTCCGTTGGATCGTGCTTTCCTTTCTCTCCATTGCTTGTCCCTTGAGATCATAAGCATTGCGGGCGAGTTGCTGGGTAATCGTGCTCGCTCCTTGGCTGCCGCCTTTCAAATTTAAAAAGATGGCTCGACCAATGCCCACGTAGTCCACGCCATTATGGGTTAGAAATCGCGAGTCCTCTCCCGCACGCAATGCCTTGATAAAAATTTCTGGCACTTGCTTGATGGGAATCACGCTCCGGTTTTGAACAAAAATGCGCCCAATCTCCTTTCCATTCCGGTCTAAAATCAAACTCGGTTCTTCGAGTTCATGGATGCGAGCAAGATCATATGTCTCTGCCCGCTCACGAAATTCTCTCGTGTATAAATCGGCACAAATCCAACCTGCCGCTCCCACCATCAAACAGAGCAAGATCGAGACAAGCCAAAAGCCTTTACGCTTGAAGAACCAAGGCTTCGTGATTTTCTTCTGCTTCGATATTTGAAATTTTGCCATGTCAGATCCAAATTCATCACCGCCGCTTCTTGCAGCAAATCGAGCGGCAAACTACCTGAATGATCGGGCTCCCGCAACCCATTCGTTGCGAGCAATTTTACACCACCGAATCGAGCACGAAGGACCACTGAGTTTCCCTGATTTCATGGGAATCGCCCTCTACGAGCCATCGCTCGGTTACTACGCCCGGGAAACTCGCCAAGTCGGGCGCGGTGGAGATTTCTTCACCAGCGTCAGCGTGGGGCCATTGTTTGGTGAGCTACTAGCCCGGCGATTTCTCCGTGAATGGAAAGGGCTTGGCTCGCCCGCCCGCTGGACAATCATCGAATCCGGCGCTCACGACGGGACGCTGGCGCGAGACATTCTCGGCACGATTTCTCGGCTGAACGCCGACGCATTGAGAGCGCTGGAGTATGTCATTCCCGAGCCACTTCCACTCCTGCAAGCGGCCCAACGGCAAACGCTCGCTGAGTTTTCCAGAGAAACGAAGTTCATCAGCGACATCAGCGAGCGATTTTCCGAGCCGCTGCCTGGCATCGCCTTCGGGAATGAACTGCTAGATGCCTTACCATTTCATGTCGTTGAGTGGCGGGAAGATGCTTGGCGAGAATGTCGAGTCGCGGCTGACCTGAATGGGGAATTCATTTGGGAAACGGATCATCTCATCACCGATCCTCAGTTGCGAGATGCGGTCGCACTTTTGGGAAATCATTTCCCGCATGGTTACCGCACGGAAGTCCGCAGCCGCTTTTGCGATTTCCTCGAACCGCTCACACGCTGTCTTTCTAGCGGCCTACTTCTGTGGGCGGATTACGGCTTTGCCCGCCCAGAATACTATCATCCAGATCGTAAATCTGGCACGTTACGAACTTTTTCAAACCACCGCGCGGCAGAAAATCCACTCGCTTCACCCGGCGAGATCGACATCACCGCACACGTCGATTTCACCGCCGTCGCGGAAGCTTCCATCGCCCTCGGGGCCATCCCCACGACGTTCGTATCCCAGGGAAAATGGCTTACAGAACAAGCTCGTGACTGGCTGCTGGCTCAAGAAGAAACCCCCGATTTCCCCGCGCTCCGGCAATTTCAAACGCTCACCCATCCAGCCCATCTCGGCGGATGTTTCCACGTCATTGAGCTGGCATGGAATCAGCCTCACGCAGATTTTTCAGAAAAAGATCGGCATCGTCTCGCGCTTGCGGATTCCACGAGATCGACTCCCTGCGATAGAATCGATCAAGCTTTTCCTGCAGGAGAAGTCCGAAAACATCAAGATGACAACAAATAGAAATCTCGTCTATTTCGACTGTGAAAATTTTGTGTGACGCGGAGAGATTCGGCAAAATGCGATGATCGGCGGCGTGGGTGGTGCTCTGTGTGCCGGTGATGGGATCGTAAACGAGGGTGGTGGTGTCATCGAAACCCGCGCGATTCTCGACGACGGTGCCGGGGCAGCCGAGAAGATCATGAGCGTCATTTCACTCCTTTTCGCAAGTCTCGCAGACTCCAGAGAATGGCGGACGCAGGACTGGCTGGGCCTCGAAGTTTTCTCGCTCCGGTTTTGCGCTTCGGGCCGAATCTTTCACGGGCTTGATCGAAGGCTTCGTTGATGAAATTTCGACTGCCGATGACGGCTCCGTCGGTGAAATAGCGAATCCGATGGCGGAGCATTTTCCCTAACGGAATGTCTGCGGATTCGGCAGCGGCCTCGGTTTTGGAGATGCCTTTGCGGGTGGTTTTCGCGTGGAGTTTTCCGTCTTTGCCAATCGATTCTGTCTTGCGCTCGATAGAGCCTGTTAGAAGGAGTTTTCGATATTCTTTGGAAACGTCGTGTGCCCAGAAGGTCGCATCGGCGGGAGTTCCGAGGTGGGCACGCATGGCTCGGACCAGCCCGGCGCGAGCC
>JANORE010000547.1:0-6729 GCA_031415155.1 Akkermansiaceae bacterium
ATCGAGCCGCCGTGGGATTGGAAAAGATCGACGTAGCCGTCCATCCGTCCGGCGGTGGTCGGGCCGAATGAACCGGATGGCAAGCCTGCTGGAGTCTTGGCGGGACCAGCGTAGTAGACAGGGAATTTCTTGAAATATTCAGGGAGCTCGCCGGTCTCATCGAGGATTTCCTTGAGCTTGGCATGGGCACTGTCGCGAGCCACGATGATCGTTCCGGTGAGAGCAAGCGCGGTGGTGACGGGATATTTCGAGAGAGTCTTCAAGGTCTCTTCCATGCCGAGATCGAGCTGGATCGGCACGCCTTTGAATTTCCAATCGTGGTATTTTTCCGGGATGAAGCGACCCGGATTTTTCTCTAACTTCTCGATGAAAATTCCGTCTTTGGTGATCTTGGCCTTCGCCTGTCGGTCTGCGGAACAGGAAACGCCGATGCCGACTGGGCAGGATGCACCGTGCCGCGGCAAGCGGATGACGCGGACATCCAGCGCGAAGTATTTCCCGCCAAACTGGGCACCGATGCCGACGGAGCGGGCCATGACTAACAGCTCTTTCTCTAACTCAAGATCGCGGAATGCTTGACCGTGCTCGTTGCCGGAAGTCGGAAGTTCATCATAGTAGCGAGTGGATGCCATCTTCACGGTCTTCAAGCAATTTTCTGCAGATGTCCCGCCGATGACGAAGGCGAGGTGATATGGCGGGCACGCCGATGTGCCGAGCGATGCCATTTTTTCTAAGCAAAACTCCTTGAGCCGCTTCGGGTTCAGCAGGGCTTTTGTTTCCTGATAGAGAAATGTTTTATTCGCCGAGCCACCGCCCTTGCTGACGAAGAGGAACTGATAAGCATCCCCTTCCGAGGCGTAGAGATCAATCTGCGCGGGGAGATTCGTCTTGGTATTCACCTCGTCATACATCGTCAGTGGCGCGGTCTGCGAGTAGCGGAGATTTTCTTTAGTATAAGTCTGATAGATTCCCTTCGATAAGAACTCTGCATCATTTCCAGCAGTCCAGACTTGCTGGCCTTTTTTACCGATGATCGTCGCGGTGCCCGTATCTTGACAAAAAGGTAAAATCCCATGCGAGGCAATCTCGGCATTTTTCAATAACATGAGTGCGACCATCCGATCATTTTCGGAGGCTTCTGGATCGTCGAGAATCGCCGCGACTTGGGCGAGATGAGACGAGCGCAAAGTGAAATTGATTGCCTTGATCGCCTCCGCCGCCAACAGCGTGAGTCCTTCATCTGCGACTTTTAAAATCGATTTTCCCTCGAATTCTGAAACGGAAACATACTCGGAAGTGAGTCGTTCATATTCTGTCTTATCAGGGCCGAGTGGAAAAGGGTCTTGGTAGAAAAATGGTTTTTCAGACATGGTGGATGCCCGTTTCTAAGCGCAATGAGAAGCAGGTGCAAACCGTTTTGATGGCTGGGCGCGTTCGAGGCTGCGGGTTGGTTTATCCAATTTACTGACGTATGAACTGTCACAAAGAATACCTTGCCACACTACAGCGACTTGATACGGGTAGCTATACAAAGAAATAAATAATCATTCTGCGTGTGTATTTCCTTTGGCCTCTTTCCGTTCCTATGAAAATTCTCTTCCTCAAGCCTCTTTCAGCGATTCCCGTTTCCTGTCTGCTTGGCTTTGCCATTCTGTCATCAGTCGCTTCACCAGTAAATGCCGCAGGCAACATCGCGAATTCACTGACTGGATTTACAGGCCACAGCCAGAATAACTTCCCGAGCCAGCCCACCACGCTCAACGGCAGTGGGCTCAATGTGTCTTTCGTCTGGGGTGGTGGCGAGGGTGCATGGGAACGCATCGTTTTTGACAATACAGGCGCGGCCTTTGGTGGGAATGCCCCAGGCTGGGCAGGGAGCGATGCAGGTAGAAACTACTTACGTACCAATGAGGTCAATTTCGCGAACACCAGTTTTCGTGCGTTCGTTACCGTCAGCCGCCCCACCCGCGAGGCAGTGTTCTTCGGTGTCGGGAATGCGGCCCTTGGTGATTGGAAGCAGCCGGATGTGGGAACGGGAAATGCCGCTGCCTTCCTAGAGCTACAAGAAGGCTATGATAATGCCTCCCGCCGCCTGATGGGCGGGACATCTGCCACGCCTACCAACGCGCAAGTAGGCTACGATGGAATGGCCAACGTGACGGGGCTGATGCGCCTACGCATGGACTACAATGCCATTTTAAAAACCGTCTCCTACGCCATCGATTACAATCCCTCGGGAGCCTTCGTGGCAGATCAGGCCTTCCCTCAAGTAAGTGTCACCTCCATCGCCCCGGAATGGGAGGGCGGAGAAAATTCCCGCATCTTTTTCGGAGGGCAAAGCAATGTGGTCTTCACCGATTTTGTGATCGATACCGCCGGATTCCCCTTTGCGGGTGATTCAGGGAGATTGACTCGGGAAGTTTGGGAAAATGTTCCTGGGATGGCTCTCTCAAGCTTCACCGAAAGCCCACGTTTCTATCAGGCTCCAGATGCCGTGACTGCTGACGTAGGTGCAGCCGTCCCGCAAAACATCGGGGACGAATTCGCTTCTCGTATCCGTGGCTACATCACAGCTCCCGTCACGGGCGCTTATACATTCTGGATTGCTTCAGACGACGAGTCCGAGCTCCGCCTCTCTCCCAGCACCTCCAAGCTGGATCGCACCAGAGTAGCCTCGGTTGTCAATTGGGTAGGTCCATTTGAATGGGACGTCATGTCTTCTCAAAAATCCAACTTGATCAGCCTCGTGGCAGGGCAGAAGTACTTCATTGAGGCACTTCACAAAGATGCTTTTAGTGGCGATCACCTCGCCATCGCATGGCAGATCCCCGGTGGCAGCCGCGAGCTCATTCCCTCTTCCGCGCTAGAATCCTTCACCGGGGATGCCAATGATCGCGACGATGACGATCTCCCCGATAGCTGGGAGATTGCCAATGGCTTCAGCATCGCCGCTGCCGCCACGACCCCAGCGAGCCAACTCCCCAACGCCGATCCCGACCACGATGGCTATACCAATCTTGAAGAGGCCCAGCTTGACCTGAATCCAAGTCTCCGCAGTGGCCTGCCCGGCTCGCTTTTACTAGAAACGTGGAAAAGTCTGCCTAGCGCAGAGGTTTCTAACCTCACTTGGCACACTCGTTTTTGTGGGCCTCCGGATCTTGCTGAATTTATCTTCACCGCCGAGACACCCCAGAACAGAGACGAATATTTTGGCATTCGCATGCGTGGCAGTCTCATCGCGCCAGTCACTGGAAGTTACACGTTTTATCTTTCTGGGGATGATTCCTGCCAGCTCTGGCTCTCCACCTCAGAAAGCCAATTTGCTAAGCGCAAGATCGCTTTTGTGAACGGCTTTACCCCTCTCAGACACTGGACACATTCTGCCACTCAGCAATCTGTCGCCATCTCCTTAGTTGCTGGCCAGAAATACTACACAGAGGCTCTAGGAAAAGAGTCCTATGGAGACGATCATCTATCCATCGGTTGGACAAAACCCGGTGGCACCACCATTGAAGTCATTCCGGGAAATGCCCTAGAAAGCTACTGCTACGCTGCGGACGATGCAGACGGCGACAACATGCCAGCTGCTTGGGAGACCGCAAACGGTCTTGATCCCTCCCTCAACGATGCCGCAGCGGACCCTGACTTTGACGGGATTCCAAATCTCACGGAATATGACACGGCAAGCAACCCGCAGGTGAAAAACACCTTCGAAGGCGCACTCCTCGAAGAACTGTGGTGGAACGTGCCGGGAGACCGCACCGCCCTTCTCGATAAAGAACCCCGCCTCCTTCAGTTGCCGGATGAGCATACCCTAGCCCTCTTCGCGAGGGGCACGGAAGACCGCCCGGAACATTACGCAAACCGCCTACGTGGCTACCTCACCGCACCCGTTACCGGCACCTACACCTTCTGGGCGGCCGGGGACGACGAAGTGGATTTCTTTCTGTCCACGACATCCAGCAAGTTTGATAAACAGCTATTGGTCCACCCCTCCATTATCGGACTTGATCTTGACGGAGATGTTTCCATGAAATCCCGTGAAATTACCTTGGTAGCTGGGCAACGGTATTTCATGGAGATCCGCCACATCGATTCTCACGGGGCGGATTATTGCCAAGTGTTCTGGAAGAAACCCGGCGGGAACCGCGAGATCATCCCCGGTTCTGCTCTTTCCACCTATATTCCCACCAGTGAAGATATGGATAACGATGACCTCCCCGATGCCTACGAACTCGCCAATGGACTCTCCATCAGCGACAACGGCAGAATCAATCCCGTCAACGGAGCTAACGGCGATCTGGATGGAGACGGCCTCTCAAATGCAATGGAACGGAAAGCCGGGACTCGTGCCGATCTTTCTGATACCGACGGAGACGGGGTAAATGATCTGGATGAAGTTTCGATGGGAGAAACGTCAGCCCTCGCTGCAGACATCGCACCTTTCGAGCCAGTCATCACTCTTCCCGGTGACTCCTATACTGCCAACTCTGGTTCATGGCTAAAGCAAAACGGCAAAGCAAAACAAGACTGTGTGCGTGGTTGGCTAGAATACCCCGTAACCCTCACCGCCGCAGGCGCCTATCAACTCGACCTTGCATTTACCCCCGTCGCCGATGCTAGAGTGTCACCGTATTACGAAATCGTCTTCTCAGCGGATGGGAAAACGATACAACGCGCCATTGTCAACGTACCCCCGAATACACAAGGCCGCGCAAAAATTCTCAGCCCATGGCTCGCGGCAGGCAGCCATACCCTGCGCGTCTTCATCGACAATTCCTATCACTTCCGCCGGGTCACTGTCGATCAATTGGAAATTCTCGCCGCCCGTGGCCCGGACGCAAACAGCAACGGCACTCCTGATTGGATCGACCTCCGCCTCGCGAAGTATAACAGCCTTGAAGCCCCCGTGGGAAGCCTGACCTCCCCCGTTTGCCTCGAAGGCAAAGCCAAATGGAGTGACCTCAGCACCATCAATGGAACCACCGTCCAAGCTGCCCCGGATGATCGCTGGTATGCCGATGTCCCGCTCAACGCCACCCAGCCGACACAGATCACCGCCTCCCTGGAAAACGGCGGCCTCACCGACACCCGTCAGATCAATTGGCTACCCAGCAATCTGCTCACTACGGCCAGTCTCGTAATTCGCTTGGGTGATTCCCTCAAGCTATCCGCCTTCACCGGTATCACAGGCACATCCGGGGAAACCGTTGGCATCACCGTGGAGGGCCAGACCACCACCATCACCGCCGATCAACCCCTAGTTCACACCTTCACTACTCCCGGCAGTATCCCCATCCAGGTCACCCACAGCCTCGGCGGGAATCTAACCACCGCGACTGCGACCATCAATGTCGTCGGTGCCCCGGTCATCGAGAGTCCAGTCTGTGTTGTCGGCGCGCTTCGTGAACTCGAAATCCCTGCCCTGCCCGGCTGCGTGACGCTACAACTGGATTCCGGCCTCGTCATCCGGGACACGGTAACGCTCCCAGACGGCAGCACTCGTTACACCCTAAACCTACCAACACTAGGCGACCTACCTGCCGTGACCCGTATCGGGACCAACGGCCCCATACTCGGCAGCATTCCATTCCGCATGATGCGCCTCCGTACCACTGCGCTAACGGGAGTGTTTGTAGGCGGCCAAGTAGATTCTTCTACCGTTGACATCCACATGCCCGTAATTGTTGATGGACTTTATGCAGGAACGAAAATTGACTTCAAAATCTTCCTTGGCGGCGTGACTTTTGATGATGGCACAATCCTAAAATCCCTCACAATGCCTAGTAGTTTCAATGCGAACGGCGAATCTCTGCTGCATTTTTACAAGACTGATGTCTCTGGCTCTATCTGCCATCGCATCGACATCTTCCAAGGTGTCCAGAAAATTGCCCGTTACTAGAATTGCTGAAATATCCTCCCATTCCTAGCAAAGAAATCAAATTTCCCAATAACTAAATATAGTAAAAATGAAATCACTCAGTTTAATATACCACAACCGACGCTGGAGTTCAAAAACCTTTATTTCAGGAATGCTCTGCACCATAGCAGCGCTGATATGTGGAACGGTGATGCTGCATTCTCAACCACCACCGCCGGGGCAGTCTGGAGGGAACCCACCTCCATGCGACTGTGATTGTGAAGTTACCTTAGATGGCATGAAGGCAGATATGAAAGATTGCGGCCCAGAATGCGCCGAAGAGGTTCAATTGCCGGATAGAGATGGATGGCGTGATTATTTCGAAAGTGTCCCAAAGGAGGAATGTCTTTCAGGCCAGAAAATGATGAGGCAAAAGACTGTCATCAAGGAAAAGGCGCGCTACACTAAACAAAAGGGAAAAATCACCTTCCAAAAAGTAAGAAGGCCACCCAAGAGCAATCCAAACGCTGATTGTAGTGGATGCCCCCCTTGTGACCCATTGGTAGTTGATAGACAATGTGGTGAATCGAAGAAAAAATGTGATCCACAAGATGGCGACCGATCAGAAACTGATACGGAAGACCCGCCGGAAGATAGAGGATGCAGTTCCTATCCTACTTAGGATAGGAGCGCTTTTTAATTATTTATTTAATAACCAATAAAGCGATTATGTTTTTACGATGCATCCTATCACGCGCTAGTTCTATTGCACTAGTCCTCCTCTCCGTCACGACTACAGATTGTTCCGCAGCAGACTCATTTTCTAAATTTGGAATCATACGTGCAAATATTGCCAAGTATATTGGTGA
>JANORE010000548.1:0-4498 GCA_031415155.1 Akkermansiaceae bacterium
TTCATCGAAAATCTCCACGCCCGCATCCGGCCCATTTTCCTCGCCGAATACGAACAACTCGCCGGATACAAAGCCACGAAGTCAGGCGGGCCCATCAATTTATTAGAGCCATGGGAAGTTGCTTACTGGGCCGAGAAGCAACGCCAAGAAAACTACTCATTCGATGAAGAGGCACTGCGTCCTTATTTCCCCGTGGCTGGGGTCATGGCTGGGATGTTTGAAATCGCATCGCGGCTCTTCGGCATTACGATTTCTCAACCAGAAACCGTGCCGGAAACTTGGCACCCGGAGTGCGCGTTTTACGAAATCTACGATTCCACAACTTCCGCGCATCTCGGCTCTTTCTACGCGGACTGGCATCCACGCGAATCGAAACGCGGCGGCGCATGGATGAATTCTCTCCACACCGGCGCCCTTGGCGAGCCACATTTGGGCCTGATCATTGGCAACATGAGCCCGCCGATCGACGGTCAGCCTGCACTTCTCACCCACCGAGAAGTGGAGACGATTTTTCACGAATTCGGCCATCTTCTTCACGGCATGCTCAGTGAAGTCGCCGTGAAATCCCTGGCTGGCACGAACGTTCCATGGGACTTCGTCGAGCTGCCATCCCAGATCATGGAAAATTTCTGTTGGGATCGTGAATCCCTCGATCTATTTGCCCGCCACTTCCAGACGGGCGAGACCATTCCTGAAGAGCTTTTCACGAAAATGATCGCGGCGAAGAACTATCTCAGTGCCTCCGGTTTCATGCGTCAGCTTGGTTTCGCCAAGCTTGATCTGGAACTCCACACTCGACTACGGGATTTCATCGGAAAGGATCTGGATGCCGTGGATCGGGAAGTTCTCGCCGATTATCTGGCACCGCTCAAGACGGCATCGGCATCGATGATGCGTCGCTTCAGCCATCTCTTCAGCAGTGCGACAGGCTACGCCGCAGGATATTATTCTTATAAATGGGCCGAAGTGCTTGATGCGGATGCCTTCACCCGCTTCCAAAACGAAGGCGTGCTGAACTCAGATACCGGCCGCGCCTTCCGCGAACATATTCTCAGCAAGGGGAATTCTGTGGCGCCCGACGAACTCTACCGTCGCTTCATGGGCCGCGATCCAGACCAAGAACCCTTGCTTATCCGTGCTGGGCTGGCGTAGATGCCCCGGTTTTTTATCCGCTTGAGCCTCCGAAACTCCGACCGATACGGACCTCAAGGATTTGCTCGACTTTCGGGAAATCGTCGGGAAGATGTTGTTCGTCATCATGAACCATCTATTCACTTTGCCAGCTCTTGGATTCTTGCTGCTTGCAGGAAACGTCGTTGCACAAAACAAACCGAAAACGGCGAGTCCGGTAAAAATTGACCCATTATTGATCGGTGAAGAACCTTATCGGTTTAATGGCGTGGTGGAAGTTGAGCAAGGCCGAGGAAGTGGTTTTTGCGCCTGGAATGCCCGCACGTTTTTCTCTGCCGCTCACGTAGTTTTTAATCCAGGGGATACGGCGACACCAGGTAATCAAGGCGAGTGGTTAGCTCCGCCCATTTGGACACCAACAGCCAATGCCGAGGCTCTTGATAAGACGAAGTCGATTCAAAGCCGGGGATATTATCGCTGGGCCGCTTATGGCGATTTCGCATCGACGGCAGGTTCGGAAGATGAAGCCTTCGGGCAAGATGCGATCCTTGCCTTTGCTTTTAAAAAATTGATTCCGGGTAAGCCGGCGAAGTTGAACTTGAATGGTCTCGAAGACCTTCAAACTAAGAAAAAAACACTGATTACGGGATATCCAGCCGTGAACGCTTATCTCGAAGATGACATTACAGGCTTTTTTCTGCATCAAACAGGTCCAGTGATCACACCCTATCGAAAGCTCGCAGGTAACGCCTTACAGACGACCTTAGTCACCACGGGACCCGGCAATAGTGGGGGACCGATTTGGACACGCAAAGATGCATTCACGGATTGGCAGGCTGCGGGAATTTTAGTCGGCGCGCTTCCTTCGGAGACGGTCGTCTATGCCTTTTCTAAAAATACGAGCCCCCTACTTCGTGCAGTGACTCCTGTGATCAAACGTAAAATCGGTGAACCCATATCAGTAGGTGGCGTGAGTTCTTATTCGCTCTATTTTCCATTTCACAAAGATACGGCCATTCCCGATGGGGTGAACAAATGGACGGCGTTTCCTATTACTGTGAAGGGATTTAATTCCTATGATACGGTCAAAGAAATTAGGCTTTCACTCAACATCAAAACCAAGCATCGCGGGGATTTACAGGTTGCGATCCAAGCTCCAAACGGAGTGAATTCCTTTGTTCTTAAAGAAAATGGTGCGGGTGCAGACGATGTGGTCATTAAAGATTTAGATTTGAGCGAAACCTTCACCGATGTCCCTCCTAACGGCACTTGGAAGCTACTCGTCCAAGATCGCTTAAAGGGAGATAAGGCGGTATTGAAGGAGATCATCCTCGAAGTTGCGGTCGAAGAAGGCGTGCCACCCGTCATCACCTTTCCGAATGCTCCATGAGGCGCTGGATGGGTAGATGGACTTTCGCTTTTTTGACAATCGCGGCCATCTTCGTCGCGATTGGGTTTCTCCGGGATCAATCTTCGATTCAAAATTTAGAGGATGAAGTCCCATCGGCATCTGCTCGAAGTCGTTCGCAACCCGCAGACGAGGAAGCGGAAATCCTCAGAGACAGTAAGACTGAAGCTGCCGAGAATACTGCGGCTCGTAAAAAATCCATCGCGGATTGGGAGGAGCTTTTACGGTGGCTAGGCTCGGTGCCACCGCCAACGGAGGAGGAAATCCGGGCACGCTTACTCGCGACAAGGAACGCGTGGGTGCAGATGGATCCACAGGAGCTGGCAGACATGATTCGCCAACTCCTCGAAAGTGGCGTAGATGCTCAGACGGGGATGGATTTCCAAGTGGGCCTCCATGGATTACTGGCGGGCTGGCCGACGCTGCGGGTGTTTCTACTCGATGTTCTCGCGACCGCAGATCCTGAAATGGCCGCTACCATTGCAAGCCAGTTGCTTGATAAAACCACCTCGCCCGATGAATTTGCCACGGCGCTGAAATCATTGACCCGCGACGGCTTGGGCCGCGCCAGCGACGCCGAGCTAGTTTCACGTCTCGGTCAAATGCTGGAGAATCAGGACTGGCAAAGTTCGCGCGGTTTCGCCGAAGCCTTCGATCTCGCACGCACCATCGGCTCCCCTGAAGCAGCACAGCGTCTAGCATCGTGGAATGGAAATCAGGCTTTGAAAAACATGGCCATGCACGAATTTGCTGCCGAACACCCCGAGGAAATTCTATTCGCACTCGAAACTGACGAGACCGTGATCGGTTCAGCCCGCGCTAGCCTCATGGCCCGGGCAAATCCTGAAGCACCGACCCAAATCGCCGTGGTGGACAAATATCTCCGTGATCCAGAACGAACGCCCGAGGACGCCACAGAATTCTTAAAGCTATTTCCTCTTCGTAGTGCCACGACAGGCCATCGCCTCTACGGCCAAGCTCCTGCGCCTTACGATTTCGAGCAAATCAAAACGAATGACCGTGCAGCACTTGAACGGGTCAATGCATGGGCGACCGACCCAGCATTAGAAAAATACCGCCCGGAAATCCTTGGACTCCAGAAACGTCTTGCAGAGTGGATTTCCCAAGCGGCGGCGGACGATTGATTCCGCCGCTGCGCCATCGTGACGAACTCGGCACATCGTCTGAAATTTCTCAACCCGTAGAATTTCCCTTGTCAAATCACGCCAAGTTCCCTATTCCCCGCGTCCCTCTTCAAGCCGCCTGAATCACCAACGAAGACTGGAGGGAAATCTCACGCGGCAAGTTTTCAAGAATCGCCCGACCTGAATCAAGGCGGGAAACCTGTAATAACAATGATTAACGACCTCATCAATGACATGGTGGACGCTGGCGTCCACTACGGCCACCAAACGAAAAAGTGGAATCCACGCATGAAACCCTTCCTCATGAAGGACAAAGGCGGCATCTACATCATCAATTTGGAAAAAACGGTCCAACAACTGGACAAAGCATCTGATTTCCTCTCCGACCTGACGAGCAAGGGCAAAAAAGTCCTCTTCGTCGGCTGCAAGCGCCAAGCGCAAGACGCCATCCGTGAAGCTGCCGAAGCGACCGGACAATACTACGTCAATCACCGCTGGCTCGGCGGTATGCTCACCAACAGCCTCACCGTTCGCAAGTCCGTCGAGCGCCTCAAGTATCTCGAAAACATCGAGAAGCAGCCTGAATTCAAAGCGATGTCCAAGAAGGAACTCGCCGCCCTCGGCCGTGAGCGTGAAAAGCTTCTCCGCAACCTTCGCGGCGTGCGTGACATGGACAAAAAGCCAGACGCAGTCGTCATCGTGGACTCCGCGCGTGAGACCATGGCCGTCGCGGAAGCGACTCGCCTGAACATCCCGATCATCGCACTTGTCGATACCAATGCGGACCCAGCGCTCGTTCAGTTCCCTATTCCAG
>JANORE010000549.1:0-3747 GCA_031415155.1 Akkermansiaceae bacterium
GCCACCTCGATGGCGACGAGCCACTGCAAAACTGGTGTGGGGTGGAAGTCGTCACGGTGAAGCCGTAACGGGAACGTAAAAATCAGGGGGCGTGGGGGATGATGTCACCTGCGCCCCCTTTTTTTGGCAGAATTCTAAAGATTTCCTCGCGCACAGCCGCAAAGCCGCAAAGTTTTTTAAGATTCAGAAACCTCCTCTCCATCTTTCTTTCCTTTGCGCCTTTGCGCGAGTCACTCTTCGGAACATCGAACGCTCAACATCGAAGTGAAGAGAAAGAAGAGTCTCTGCTGCCGTCATGGCCGCCTACGTTTCACCAACAGAGTGAGGATGCCCATCACGAATAAGATCGAATACGAAGGCTCTGGCACCGCTCCGGCGATGATGGCTTTTCCGGGTTCTGTTTCGTAAGCAAATGATTTTATATAGCCCCCGCCAAAATCGAATGGAGTATCTACTAACACCCATCCGTAGTGAGTATTATTAACGATTTGAAATTCTACTCCTAGATATGCCTCCTTACTACCCCACAGTCCTAAGCAACCAATATCCCTACAGCTAACCAGTCCTGAATAACCTGTATTCCAGTTATAAAGGCTCACAAAGGATGGGCCTATACTAGCGCCGACAATGAATGCTGCTGCGAAACTATTCTGATTCGGCGGAACTGCGGAAATACCTGCGATTCGGCTGCTTGATGTTGAAAAAGCGGCGAGTTCATCCCCAAAGTTACGAAATAAGACATCCGTAGAACCATTAAAATCTATATCAATCGTCTGCGACAAAAAGTCTCCAACAGAGAAAAATGGTATGTCTTCTATGTCAGTTGAGATAACAGCACCTTGTAGCGGTGCTGTTATTAACACGCCAATAGCAAGTGCCGTAGTAGTCCTCATTAGGTGCTTCGTATTTAACCTAATTTTCATTGGCCTCTCCTCATGCGCCAAAAGAGCTTGTTATTAGTAACTGCGGAAGTGACGACCACCGAGTTCGTGACCGTCTCGGCGAGGACATTCCCCGCGTCCGTCCAAGTCACCAGATCCAGCGAACTCTGGATGGTGAAATACGCACCGGGGTCTGCGGTGAAGCGTTGTGGTGTGGGATTCATTCTCTTCGGCGGAGTAGCAGAAGGGAGGCTGCAGCCACACCCGCCAGAATCCATGAGGATGACTCCGGCACTTGACCTGCGAGAATCGCCTTTCCAGGCTCCGTCTCCCACGCCCAGCCGTGGAGAGTGATTCTTGTTTCGATAAAACGGGAAGGAGATATATCGAAATAGCCATAGTGGATTCCATCCTCTGCCTCGAACTCGATACCGATGACCGAGCGCTCTCTAAACTGAGTGCTGAACCCAGAGAAAAAAACTTGGATTATTTCACTGGTCACGAATTCATCTGGTGAAACATAGCCATCGCCTAAGTCACTCGAACTCCATGCAACGGTTGAGCCTAACAAACTAAGTCCTATTGTATAGTCAGGCGTCAAAGAGGCGACATAGCCTCCTAGATTAGGGGGGGGGGATACTTTAATCACCAGTCGATTTACTCGTTCGGTGCGGAGACCGACGGTCGTAATAAATGCAGTAAATGTGAAGTCAGTCGTTCCATTCGCATCAATATCAAATGGAAGTAGCACATCTACTGGAAAATCAGTGTTAAAGATTTCCAAAGGCTCCGGCAGCACATGGACGATGACTGCTGCCTTAGACAGAGAAGCTGCCAAAATCAACGTGCCGATTATGATCCCCAGCTTTCTCATTGGCCCCTCCTCATGCGCCAGAAGCGTTTGTTGTCGCCAACGTTTGCGGTGACGGTGACCACGTTCGTTAGATTCACCGAGAGGATAGAGCCTTGATCGGTCCATGTCACCAAATCCGGTGAACTCTGGATGGTGAAATACGCGCCGGGATCAGCGTTGAAGCGTTGTGGTGTGGAATTCATTCTCTTCGGCGGAGTAGCAGAAGGGAGGCTGTAGCCACACCCGCCAGAATCCATGAGGATGGCTCCGGCACTTGACCTGCGAGAATCGCCTTTCCAGGCTCCGTCTCCCACGCCCAGCCGTGGAGAGTGATTCTGGGTTCTATCCATGGCGAAGGCGAGATGTCAAAATAACCATAGTGAATCCCATCCTCCGCCTCAAACTCAACCCCGATGACTGAGCGCTCTCTAAACTGAGTATTATGACCCGAGAAGAAGACTTGGATAATTCCGGTCGCTACGAGTTCATCTGGTGAGACGTAACTCCCAATGATATCGCTAGATGTCCATCTTACATCAGAACCCATTAGGCTAGGGCCAATCAAAAAGTTAGATTGCAAGGATGCAACAGGACCACCGAGGTTTGGGGGGGGGGATACATTAATCACCAGTCGATTGGCTCGCTCGGTACGGAGGCTGACGCTTATATTAGTTGCCATAAAGGTGAAGTCAGTTGTTCCGTTGGCATCGACATCTAATGGAAACATTACAGCGACGGGGAAATCGGTGTTGAAGATTTCCAAAGGCTGCGGTAGCACATGCACAGTGACTGCCGCATGAGAAAGTGAAGTCGCGATGGTCAATGTGCCAATGATGATCCTAAGTCCCTTCATTGTCCCCTCCTCATGCGCCAGAAGCGTTTGTTATCGCCAACGTTTGCGGTGACGGTGACCACGTTCGTTAGATTCACCGAGAGGACAGAGCCTTGATCAGTCCATGTCACCAGATCCGGTGAACTCTGGATGGTGAAATACGCGCCGGGGTCTGCGGTGTAGGTGAGTAGAAACTCGTTAGCAGTGGGTGATGCGACGAGTGTGTTGATCGTCGGTAGCACCGCAGTCACGCCGCCTGCCACCACTGAAACCATCTGTGCGCTGGCCGGCTGGGGGCTTGGATTGACGGTTTCTACCGGTAGAGCACCGGTATGAGTGAGGGTGATGCGGTAACGGCCTGCGGCTGGGGCCGCGATGGATGCCTTTTCGACGTTGTTTCTGTTATCAAGACCTCGGATCGCAGGCTGTGAACGGAGAGCGGCGGTTTCTGCTGTGAGATCAGGATTGAGCACCCATGGCAGGAACAGACTTACCGGATTTCCTACGGGAAAGCTGGTGGTATCAGGCCCGAGATACTCGACTTTAAGATCGATATTATTGACCAGCATTGGCTTTTGGGATTCGGGGGTTGAGAGGACGGTGAGAGCGGGGCCTGCAGGATCGCTCCACGCAGCAGTCACGGACAATGGAGCCGTCCCATCGGATTTCACAATCCAAGAAACGGATGCCAAGGGGGCGAGTGGCAGCTCCTTGATGAGCGAGCCACGGCCATTGGAATGGTCATCATTTACCGACTGCACTGACTGCCGGGCATTTCCTGGGCCATGGCCCATGGTATAATCCGGCCCCGGCGCACCGACATCGTCACAGGCATTGATGGCGATGGCCTTTTGCGTGGAACCTTGCCATGCCGCACTGGCAGGTAGCGTCGGGTAGAGTTGACTGCGGCGTTCCATCACCAGACCCAGCAAGCCGCTGATGGTTGGCGCAGAAAAACTCGTGCCTTGAAAGCCGATGTTATAGAATCCAGCCCCGTTGGTAGGTCCGACGAGTACCCCTACCGGAGATTGCGCGGGCGGCGTGTAATTGAAACCAAAAGCCGAACGAGCCGCAGGTGAAGGCGAGCCGACGGCGACGAGATCTGGCTTGATCCGACCATCATCGGTGGGTCCAGCACCGCTGAAAGAAGATGGCACGACCACCGCACCGGGGCCAAATCC
>JANORE010000550.1:0-3752 GCA_031415155.1 Akkermansiaceae bacterium
CGCCTCCTTTTAGCCGCTGAACGCGATGAACTACCCGGACGAGTGAAGATACTTTTCCGTGAGATCGAACCGCCAGATGCAGGCTTGCGCTGGCAAAAAGACTTCACTTGGAACCCACGAGTTCTCCCGCCACCGCGACGGCTCAGCGTCACCTCGCTCAAGGACTATCTGGTCTGCCCATTTCGCTATTATTTAAAACATGTTCTTAAAATGCAGACTTCTGAGGCAGGTCGCACCGAGTGGAATGCCCGAGATTTCGGCACGGTCGCGCACGAGGTGTTAGAGCGTTGGGGCCGTGACACCGCCGCCAGGGATTCCGAGAAATCGGAGGCGATTCATGCTTGGCTTTCTGCCGAGCTCGACCGCGTGGTGGCGGAGTGGTTCGGCAAGCGCGTGCCACTCGCCATCCGGATCCAGACCGAATCTCTGCGGCAGCGGTTTTCATGGTTGGCGGAAATCCAAGCACAGAATCGCTCAGACGGCTGGCAAATCGTGGATGTGGAGCGCAAGGTGGAACTGCCCGTCGGCGAGGCACACATCGTCGCCAAGATCGACCGGATTGACCGTCACCAAGAAACCGGTCGGCTACGAGTGCTCGATTACAAAACCGGGAAAATTGACGGCGTGGATCGCGAGCATCGGAAAAAACTGAGCGCCTCCAGCGAGCTACCACGGCATCTGGATAGAGAATCTCCCGCCGTTTATTCCAGCGAGGGGAAGGACTTTCTCTGGCAGAATTTACAACTTCCGCTTTACGCATCGGCATTGCTAAAGCGCGGCGAAACGATGCCGATGCCTTGTTACTTCACGCTTGGATCGACTGAATCTAAGGTAGCCATCCACGAGTGGACTGACTTCGAAATGCCAGATCTGGATGCGGCGCAGGCTTGCGCGGAATGGGTGGCCGGGCAAATTGCGGCGAGTGTTTTCGGGCCACCTGCGGAGAAAGTCACTTACGACGATTACGCCATTCTAGCGGCGGGTAAGAGTTTCGAGGAGATGTTTCTCCGGCAGTTTGATGCGGACGCAACTGACGTAAATCCAGCCGATCATGAGGAATTGCAGCGGAAGCCGTAACCACAAGATCCACGCCGGAACATTTCCACCGAGGACTGGGATATTATGCTCCAGCATATGGATATTCGAGGGCAAAACTGCGAGCAATACCGCGATGAGCCACCAGCCTGCCAGCCGCCGGGTTTTCGCGAAGCAAATCCCGATTCCACCCACGATTTCGGCGATGCCGCTGAGGAAAATGAGCGGTAAATGCCATGGTAAATAATCCGGCATCAGCGGTAGATAAATCTCAGGCGAAAGAAAGTGATTCGCCCCGGCAAGGATGAAAAAAGCCGCAAGGATGAAGATCGAAATTTTTCGGAGCATCGTTGTCTTTGATCATTTTACCTCAAACTCGATTTCCACGACGGCCCAGACGATTTTTCGCTCTGGAGTGGACACATGTCCAAGGTGGCGGCCCAGAAAATTGAGTCAACGAAACTTTCGATCAAGCCCGAGAGAAAACCACTAGCGTCACCGCTTCTAACGGTACCGTGCTGTTCATCGGTGAGCGGGGAAAGCTTGATTGCGGCAAACCGCTCGGCATCCTTGTAGGCTCTAGAAACCTAGTGCCTGCTCCTTGACGTGGGGGGGCATTCGTCGTCAAGCTCCAGAAATGCAGAAACGATACACTGGATGGAAAGTGCTTCTTGCTGGGGCTGCCGCACTTTTTCTCATTCCATTTTCCTTGAGCGCTCAAGTGGCTAAGACGGTTCCGGCGGCGTTGGAAGCTTGGCAAGACTGGGCGACTTGGGAGGATTTGCCGGCCAGTGTGCCTGCGCCATTCAATCAACCGGACCAGAAAATCGCAGCCTGGCCATCGCTGTTGGAAATGGAGGTCCGTGAAAAATCTGCAAGCTTCTCGCTGAATGTTAGATCATTCCATCCGACTTGGATCACGCTGCCCGGCGATGCCGAAGCATGGCCACTCGGCGTGACGGTGAATGGCCAGCCCACCGCTGTTTTATCAAAAAATCAAAAGCCATGCGTGTATCTGGGCGTTGGAAATTGGCAAATCACCGGACAGTTCCAGTGGCCCGAGATGCCGCAGCAGATCTTGATTCCGCCAGACATCGGGATGCTGGAGCTGAAACTGAACGGCCAGCCAGTAGAACTACCCACATGGGATGAGAGCGGTGCGCTTTGGTTCAAGCGCACGAACGCTGAGGAAGCGGATAAAAATTTCATCTCCGCGCAGGTCTATCGGCTACTGCGAGACGGCTCGCCGATGTGGCTAGATACAGAGGCTGAGCTGACCGTCACCGGAAAAAGCCGTGAAGAAGCGCTCGGCGTGATTTTACCGCAAGGCTGGCAAGTGGCTGAGGTGAAATCGCCAATCCCATGCGCGGTGGATCACCAAGGCCAGCTCAAGGCTCAAGTGCGTTCTGGGAAATGGACGATTGCGATTTCCGCATTTCGCACGACTCCCGCCACGGAAATCCGCTTCGCCGATGGAGCGGAGACGGTGGCAGAAGAAGAATTGATCGCCCTGCAAAACGAGCCCGGATTCCGCCTCATCGAGTTCACCGGCGTCCCCGCCGTTGATGTTTCGCAGACGACTTTCCCGGCGAAGTGGCGGAGTTTTCCACTGCATCAATGGGCGCCGAAACAACCATTTCAAATCCTCGAAAAAATGCGTGGGATGGGCGAAAAAAAGCCACCGGGGCTGACCATGACTCGCCAGTTTTGGCTAGATGAAGATGGGAAACAACTCACCTACCAAGACATTCTCAACGGCCAATCACTCCAAACTTGGCGGCTGGATGTCGCCGCTGGACAAAAGCTCGGTGCCGCGAAAATCGGTGGCCAGAGCCAGCTCATCACGCGCAATCCAGAAACCAGTGCCGAGGGATTAGAAGTCCGAGTGAGAAATCTGGAACTCCAAGCAGTGGGACGTATGGACTATCAATCCAGCATCGCCGCGACGGGCTGGCAGGCAGATGCCGAAAGCCTCAACGCAAGTCTGAATTTACCGCCCGGCTGGAGGCTTTTTGCAATCTGGGGCGCGGATTGGTCACGCGGTGACTGGCTGACTTCTTGGACCTTACTCGATGTATTTTTGCTGCTGATTTTCACCGTCGCCGTGTTCCGCTTGTGGGGTTGGAAAGCGGGATGTGTCGCGTTCGGAGCATTCGTTTTGTCATATCATGAAATCGGCGCACCACGGTATTCTTGGATCATTCTGTTGGTCGCACTCGCGGTTTATCGGCTTTTACCGAAAGGATATTTCCGAAAATATATTGCCTTCCTGACCTTCGCAGCAGCGGGATTGGTCGTCATTTCTCTCACGCCATTCGTCGCGAAGCAGATCCAGCAAGTGCTCTATCCACAACTCGAACGCCAATATGAAAATGAGGAAAAATCAATAGAACGCTCTATTAATTTTATGGCAAAAGCCGATCTCACCGCCGAGCCTGGGTTGATCGTTGAGGAAAGCCTCGACTCGAACGTCGATGAAAAAGACTACGGAATTTCCTCAAGCCGTAGTCCGAAAAAATGGCGTAACGTCCAAAAATCCAAAAATCTCACTTACGACAGCAAGGCCAAGATCCAGACCGGTCCCGCCGTGCCGGAGTGGACATGGAGAACCGTGAGTTTCGGCTGGACGGGACCAGTCAACGCCGGCGAAAAGGTCTCGTTCGTTCTCATCCCGCTTTGGGGGCAACGGATTTTGACGGTAGCTCGCATCAGCTTAT
>JANORE010000551.1:0-5989 GCA_031415155.1 Akkermansiaceae bacterium
TCAAAGCGCGCTGGCTATTTCCGCCAGTATTTCGATCCCAAGACTGGCTTCATGCGGCGTAAAAACTCGGACGGTAAATGGGGTGAACCATTCGCTCCCACCGACTCAAATCACAATGGCGGTGAATACACCGAGGGAAACGCCTGGCAATGGACTTGGTTCGTCCCTCATGACGTGCCCGCACTGATCGACTTATACGGCGGGCGCGAACCCTTTGCTGCAAAGCTCAACGAATTATTCACCACTAGCTCCGCCCTGACAGGCGAGGAGGTCTCCAGCGACATCACCGGCTTGATCGGCCAATATGCCCACGGCAACGAGCCGAGTCATCACATCGCCTACCTCTTCAACTGGGCCGAACAACCGTGGCGCACCGCCGAGTTAGTCACTCAAGTGATGACTGAGTTTTACAAGGCCACTCCCGGTGGAATCATCGGTAATGAAGATGCTGGCCAAATGTCCGCGTGGTTCATCCTCAGTTCCATGGGAATCTATCAAGTCTGCCCCGGCGATCCTCAGTTCTCGCTGGGCTGCCCGCTATTTGATGAGGCTCGTGTCGCATTGCCTGCGGGAAAAACTTTTGTGGTCAAGCGGCAGAACGCCTCGGCCACCAACCGATACGTGCAACAGGTGACGCTGGATGGCCAGCCTGTGAAGTCTCCGTTCATTACGTATGCGGACATCATGGCAGGTAAAGAACTCGTATTTAAAATGGGCGATCAGAAGGTCGTTTTTTGGAGATAATATAACCACTGCTGGCTTTATATCTTTTTTCACCCACCGTTCATGAAATTCTTGTTTTCCAAAATGCTGGTTTGCTTCCAGCTATTCGTCATCGTATTTCCTCATCCTTGCACCGCCCAAACACCGAACGTCGTAGTGATCCTCGCGGATGACATGGGTTGGAATGATATCTCCTTACACGGATCTAAGACCCCGACTCCGCACATGGATCGCTTGGCCGCATCGGGAGTGGAACTTAAGAATTTGGTAGTCAACTCGGTCTGTTCTCCCACCCGTGCGTCGTTTTACACTGGTTGTGATGCAGTCCGTAACGGCTTCGGTGGTGAGGTAGGGGATCGGATGAATCCAAGTTTCCGCACCATCGCGCAGACCTTCAAGGCGGCGGGCTATCAGACAGGCGTATTCGGGAAATGGCATAACGGCAAGCCGGACTCCAAGGATCCGTGGGCGGTTTCGCCGATGAAGGCTGGCTTTGATTCATTCGAAGGCTTTTATGGCGGCGGCACAGATTTTTTCAGTCAAGTGGTGAAGGAAAACGGAACGCGCAATTGGTATGTCAACGAGAAGCAAAGCAGCGCACAGCCAGGCTACCTCACGGATTTAATTTCCGACAGTGCGATCAGATTTATCGAACAGAATTCGGAGAAGCCATTTTTTTGTATGGTTACCCATGCTGCACCTCATGAGCCATTCCAAGCGACGGATGCCTTGTTAGCCCGGGTGCCAGCAGGCATTCGCGGTGACATGGTTCTCACTGAAAGCGATGTTAGAAAAAAGACGGCAGAATTTACCCGCAGTCACAGGATGGATGAAAAGATCTGGGATTACGGTGGGTTTTCCGAGGCCGAGCGGCGCGTGGTTTACTCGGCGATGATGATCGGACTGGATGACAGCGTGGGAAATATCCTCGATACTTTGAAAAAGACCGGCAAGGACAAGGACACCATCGTGTTGTTTTTCAGCGACAACGGTGCCATGCGTTTCATCCGAGAGGGGAATTTACCACTTCGCGAGACCAAACACAGTTTGTATGATGGCGGGATACGCGTTCCGGGATTCTTGTCGTTTCCGAAAGGCGGGCTGATTGCGGGAAAATCTTATGAGCCGATGATCCGGGGAACCGATCTCTTTCCCACATTGGCCGCCCTTGCTGGGGTCCCTATTGCCGAGCCCAAAGTTCTCGATGGAGTCGATCATTTGCCAGCCATTCTCGGCAAGGCGAAGGCACCCGAATTGGAATGGAATGGAATCTTCGTTTACTATGGCGGCTACCGGGATAACCAATGGAAGCTCATCGCAAAAACAGGCTCCTCCGAACTTTATGATCTTAAAAAAGACCCATCTGAACGTGTGGACGTCGCGGTGAAATTTCCTGACGTGACGCAGCGCTTGCGTGCCAAGCATGATGCCTGGTTGGAGAAGCATGGAGGCAACGTCAACTACACGCCACCTGCGGGAAAGGCCACACTCGATGGAGATCCGGCTGGCGAGGTGCTCGATTTGAGGCTGGCTGCTTCGGAAAAAGCCACGACGACGCAAATACCGATCCCGTTTGGCGGACCAGCCCAGATGAAGGCACTGGGGCTGAGTGCCGAAAATGTTGTTTGTATGCCGGGGGATTGCCTTGTTTACGACATGAAAATCGAAGAGATGGTGCCGGGCCAGACGGCCTACATTTCACCCCTGCGAGGAAACCCGATCTTCGGTGGGTCCAGAGGGGCCGGAATCGATGCCAGTGGAATGAGCGTTACCTCCACCCAGAAGCTCCCCGGCCCGCTGAATGAATGGAAGCGTTATGTCATCGGACTCGGGAACTCGGCCGCATCCAATCTTTCCGACTTCAGCCTCGTCATCGAGAGCAAGGTCCAAGGTGAGATTCACGTGCTGATTGACAACGTTGGAATTCTTAAGTCGAACGGGCAGGTGATCCCAGTCTGGACAGGTGGAAAGGCTCCACAAAGCGAATCGCCGCTCACTTGCACCACCATTGAGTATGTGGCGAAAAGCCCTTGATCCTCTCCGAAAATTCAACTCGACTTCGTTTGACGCAGTAGCGAAATTGCTGATTGTTATCTACGTTCGCAATATTCAAACCCATGAAGTGTGCCCCATTGATTTCCCTGATGGTGATGCTGTCTTGGGCGGGTTGTGTGCTGGGGAATCCGGCCACTAAAACCATCGAAACTTTCGCCGATGGTGCCCTTCAGCCACCCTCTGGCTCTGGTATCACCGTGCCGCACAACACGACAAAACTTCGATTCTCCGTGGAGCACGAAGCTCCGAGGATCCGTCATCGACTTTCAAGCTTGGAATCAGAATGGATCGAGCAGACTGGTGAAATGTGTTTCATCGTCCGCTTCTTGAGGACTAACAGTGACCAAGTTTACCAACAGAGCTTCCCTGCGGTGGGGACCAGCTTGGGTTGGAAGGGTTCGTTTGAAAAATCGGTATTCACTCCCCGTCGGGAAACGATCACGGTCCCGCAAGATGCGAAGAGTTTCTATGTGGTGATTTCCTCTGCTGGTCCTCCCACACTCGTCGGGGTATTCGCAGTTTCGGGAGTCAACATCCAATCAAAAGGGCGGGAAAATGCGCCGGGTGTCACCTACCTGCGGGACGGGCGGATTCCGAATTCAGATGCGAAAGTTTGGCGGAAATCAGGAACTCATTCGTCGATGGCGAGCTCCATCAATCTTGGTGATAGTCATACTGGATCTCCTGTATTGATCATCAATGACGAAGATATCAAGGCGCATGCTGACTGGAATACGGGGATTTTTACCCTGCGAGAGGTTGTCCCAGGGGAACAACTGGAAGTGCAGTGGAATGAAGCTTATAGTGCCGGGATCGGTGGGCCGCTGAACGTTGAATATGAGCGTCTACCTGTCGGAGTGCATCCCTTTGAGGTGGAGGAACTTTCAATAGCGGGCACTGCGGTGGGTGCTGTCACGAGAGTTTCGGTAAATGTGCGGCCTCCCATTTGGCAGCGCATTGGATTCTGGATCGCCATCGTGGGGTTCGCCGCAGTAGTGTCCGCACTTGGCGGGCGTTACCTCATTCGAAAAAGAATCGGCCAACATTTGGAAAGAGCGCAGCTCATTTCCGATGAGCGTCTCAGAATTGCCCGTGATCTGCATGATGACCTTGGCACCAGACTCTCCCATATTTCTTTGCTCAGCTCGTTTGCACAGAGCGGTAGTTCTGATGCGGAAGTAAGTTCGAACTTCGGGCAGATCTCGGCCATGTCCCGCGAACTCATCGGTGCATTGTCCGAAACGGTGTGGATGCTCAATCCCAAGAACAACCAACTCGAAGCACTCGTGGATTTTCTCTGCCGTATGGTGAGCGAGCTTTGCCGATTGGCCAACATTCGCTGCCGGATCGATGCCATGTCGGTCACTGAAAACGTGACGATCAATCATGAATTCCGCCACAACATGAGTCTGGCAGTCAAGGAAGTCGTCAATAACGCCTTAAAGCACTCCAGCGCGGAGGAAATTACCATGACCATCCGAGTCGAAGGCAAGCTCCTTCTCGTGACCCTGACCGACAATGGCATCGGAATGACCCAACATCCGAGTAAACCCGGTATCGGGCTTGACAGTATCCAGCAGCGCATGACGAACATCCGTGGAAGCTGCACGATTGAACCCTTCGAAAGCAACGGACTCAAAGTTTCGTTGGTGGCTCCTATCCACTGAACCCATTCCATGACTACCGAAAATTCCCGCAAAAAGACCGTTGTCGTTGTTGAGGACGACCCTCGCCTTCGACAACACTTGATCAAAATGCTGGATCAACCGGACGATATCACCTGCCTGTGCGCGATGTCGTCTGCTGAGGAAGCGCTTGAGAAAATCCCCAAGTATCAACCTGACGTCGTTCTCATGGATATCAATCTACCGGGGATCTCCGGGATCGATTGTATCCGGGATCTCAAGAGTAAACTTCCCCATTTGGAGGTGGTCATGCTCACGGCCTATGAAGAAGAGGATAATATTTTCCGAGCCTTGAAGGAAGGAGCGAGTGGTTATTTGCTGAAGACCAGTACGCCGGATGACATCTACAATGCGATTCGTGACGTGTTTTCCGGTGGAGCTCCATTCTCAAGCCACATCGCGAGGAAAGTGGCCCAATTTTTTCGTGGGGAGAAAAAGATCGAGAACGAAAATGAAAGTCTCGCCCCCAGAGAAAGAGATGTTCTTAAGCTTCTCGCTTCGGGCTACATCTACAAAGAGGTGGCAGACCAGTTAGATATTTCAGTGGAAACCGTCCGCACCTACGTGAAGCGCATCTGCCACAAGCTCCACGTTCGCAGCAAGGTGGAGGCGATCATCAAATATCGTGCTTGAAGTCCCCATTGCCAATTTTGACACGAGATCATTCCATGCCTCCTTCGAATCGATGTCGTAAACTCCGTCGGGAAAGGAAAGCCACACCACGGCGTCGGAATGCTTGGCGGCAAGCACCTTGGCCCCGCGATCTCCGGTGAGTTTCATCAGTTCTGGAAAATGCAGCCGCGTGAAAAGGGCAGGGGGGCCGCTGCCGGCTCCATAGTCACAGAGGACCATCGAAAACCGAGAATTTAACAATCCAATCATGTGCTGCAACAGCTCGGGCGTCACCAAGGGCTGATCGGCCAGCAGGATGAAAATCGCCTCGCACTTTGGTTCCAGCTTTAGCAATTCGCAGACCCCTGCGGCCAGTGAACTGCCCATGCCTTCACTCCAGTTTTGATGAACGAGGGTGCTTACGCCCGGGAACTCCTCGCGTTGAAGAATCTCGTCTACACCCGCTCCCAGCACTCGCAGGACTGGCTTACAACCTGCGACCTGAGCGGTGCGGCAGGCACGATCAACCAGCGTCACCCCTTGGATTTCCAACAATTGCTTGCGTCCGCCGAAGCGCGCGGCACCTCCAGCGGCCAGGATGATCGCACCCGTGATCACGGGGTTTTAGCTTCCAATGGTTTGTGGATCACTCCCAAGCGGTCCCTGAGAAATCCTGCCGAGGATCCCGTGAAAACTGCCTGAATCTCAGCAAGAATTGCGAGGGCGATGCTCGCCGGGTGCTCGCCTCCCAGGTCAAGACCGATGGGGGCGTAAAGTCGCTCCGCCACCGATGGATTGCCTAACAGTCCACAAGCACCTGCTTCTGCCAACAGGGTTTCGCGGCGGCGTCTCGAGCCAAGCATTCCGATGTAAGGATAGTCCTCTGGCAACACGGCTTTTAGAAATCCGAGGTC
>JANORE010000552.1:0-1710 GCA_031415155.1 Akkermansiaceae bacterium
TCCAGGCCCCAGACGTGTTGGAGGATTTCTTCTCGACTCACGATCCTGCCTTGCGCGTCTAACAAATACCGGAGCAGATCACTTTCGCGTTCAGAAAGTTTTTCCCGGCGACCGTCTTTAAAAATGAGTTCCTGTTCTGTGAAATCCACCTTGCCGATGAGTATGGGGCGGCAATCTGCGGGGGCCGTCCGCTCACAAGTCCGCCGTAGCACGGCATCCACTCGGGCGAGAAGTTCCTTCATGCTGAAGGGCTTCACCACGTAATCGTCCGCGCCAGTGGTTAGGCCACGGACGCGATCATTTTCCTCGCCGCGTGCCGAAAGGATGATCACCGCTTGGCCGGGGCGCTTCTTTTTAAGCGTTTCGAGAATCTGAAATCCAGACGGTCCGGGCATCACGAGATCGAGTAGCAAAAGTCGATAATTCGCCTTCAACGCGAGATCCATGCCCACGTGGCCGTCCGCTGCTTCGAGTGTGCGATAGCCAGCGTATTCTAAAACATCGACGATCCCACGGCGGACCGCAGGATCGTCTTCGACAACAAGAATGGTGATTTCTGACACAGTTGAATGAGTAAGTATCGCGTCACATCGCAATCGGCAAGCCGATGAAATATCTCCTTATTTCTTGAAACGATATCCAAGTGCGGACGCCTGTGTCCGAGTCGTCTCGACGAGTGCCTCGTCCAGAGTCTGTGAGCCTGCGGTCGCTTGTTTCTTGATTTCAGCCGCGACGTGGAGTTCGCGCTGCTTGTTGAGTTCGGTGATCTGGGATTGGATGTCACTGCGCTCTTTGGTGGCTTTTTCCACATACGCGGTGCGCTCTTCTGGCTTCATCGCTTTCATTTCAGCAGGGAGTTCTTCAGCGGCGATCTGGTTCACATCGACTTTCTTTTCCTTCATGGCATCGACGAGATCCCATGTGCTGTTGCTATAATTGACACTGGATTTCGTGACCGCGCGTTGGACGGCGGCTCCGGCCTTGGCATTTGCCGTGGCATCTTGATCGGCAAGCGATTGTTTTCGTGCGGATTCTGCACGTAGCTTTCCATAGCCGATGTAGGTTTTGTTGAGCTTAATGCTCAGTTCAGAAATGGTTTTGTCTTGTGGAGCATCGACGTGGGCGACGGCACGATCTTGATCGATAATCATGAATTTCCCTTCGGCGAGAGCCGCTCCATCATGCCATGATCCAGAGATTCCTTCGTCTCGCGTGCCGCAATGGATGGTGTTGATGACGATGTGCTTCTTCAGTGCGTCTTTGCAGGCTTGGCGGGCATCGACTGGGCCTTGAGTGAAAGGCTCATTGCCAGCGATGAAGATGGCTTTGTAAGTTTTTTCCGAAGGATCCCATGAGAGATCGGCGAGCGCACGCTGGACCACCGCACCGCAGTATTCCTCGCCACCATCGGTCTTGAGTGCGAAAAGCTCGCGACTGATTTCGTCGAGATCCCGGCTCAATGGCTCGATCTGACGGATGTATTGATTGCCAACGTGCAGTGCATTATTTCCGTATTCGTAGAGTGCGACTTCGACAAATGGGGTGGCTCCGTCGCGGTGAGCATCGACGAAGGTGTTGACGACTTTCCAGAGCTGAGTGCGAGCTTGATCGATCAAGCCGTCCATGCTGCTAGATGTGTCTAGCAGAAGTGCGATTTGGACTTTGTTTTGTGTGACTGCGGGATCGGCTTTCGGCCCGTCTTTGACTGGC
>JANORE010000553.1:0-6823 GCA_031415155.1 Akkermansiaceae bacterium
CCGTCGAAGCAATCATCACCGGATCCACGACGAATGAGATGCTTGGATGCTTCCGTAAAATTTCTGCGACTGCGGTGACATGTGCAGCGGAAAATAACATGCCCGTCTTGATCGCCGTGATCGAAAAACTCTCGAGCAGCAACGAAACCTGATCCATCACCACATCCACCGGAACGGGATGGACCGCACGGACGATGTTTGCCGTTTCCGAAACGATGCATGTCACCGCCGTCAACCCATGAACGCGAAAATGCTGGAACGTTTTCAAATCTGCCTGCACTCCAGCTCCTGCGGAACAGTCCGAGCCAGCAATCGTGAGCGCGACAGGAAGTGAGTGAGTCATGGCTAATCCTAGCGTTTCTGCATTTCCGGGAGCAACCCCAGAAGATCCCCTCACGACCGATCAAGCGTGTTGCGGTCGAAAAACTCATCGACGGCTCCATTGAAAGGATTTTTATCATCTCAAAAAAGTAGGAATCCTGAGAGTTCATTGAGTTGCTAACGCTTGAATAGAGTGATCCATTCCGTTTTCCTGAATTTTCCCGTTTGCCTCTAGATCATCTTCATGAACTTCAAATACCTACTCCTCTTCCTCACCCTGCCGCTCTATGTGCTCGATCAAATCACCAAGTTCTGGACGATCGGGAGGTTTCCACCGCCGTGGTCGCCAGAGAGTTTCCAGATTCCAGTCATTGAGGAGGTGTTTCATCTCGTGCGAGTTCACAATCAAGGAGTCGCATTCGGATTTGGAAATGGCTCGGCTTGGGCGCCCGTCGTGTTCTTGTTCGTGCCGATTTTCGCACTGACGATGATCCGTATTTTCTGGAAAAAAGGTGTTTTCAATCATCCACTTTCCAAGCTTGCAGTGGCGTTATTGCTTTGCGGAATTTTCGGGAATCTTACCGATCGTCTCGTTCAAGGATTTTTGTTAGATGAATTCAAATCCGCAGGACTATGGCAGCGGCTCACGCAAGGCTACGTCGTTGATTTCATCTCGGTGAAATTACCAGTCTACGGCTGGTGGCCAGCGTTCAACGTCGCAGACTCCTGCGTTTGCATCGCAGCTTTCCTGTTGTTCATCGGCGGCATCCGTGATGAACAGCTTGCGAAGAAGTAAAAAAATACCCGACCTTTCAATGAGAAAGATCGGGCACTTTTTGAAAGAGTGATTCGAGTCAGACTGAATTACCAGCGACCGCCGCCACCGCCGCCGCCGCCTTTGTTGCTGCCGCCGCCTTTGTAGCCACCGCCACCGCCACCGCCGCCACGACGATCACCGCCGCCGCCGCCGCCGTAACCACCACCGCCGCCGCCGCCACCGTAGCCGCCGCCACCGCCGCCTTTATAACCGCCGCCGCCACCACCGTAGCCACCGCCGCCGCCACTTGGACGGGATTCCTTAGGCTCGGAAGCATTCACACGGAGAGCACGACCATTGTAGTCGAAGTCGTTAAGAGCCTCAATCGCTGCATTTAACTGAGCTTGATCACCGAGGGTCACGAAAGCAAATCCCTTGGATTGCCCGGTTTCACGGTCGGTGATGATTTTGACCCGTTCTACAGGTCCATAAGCGGCAAAGAGGCTCGTGATGTCTCCTTCAGTAGCTGTGTAAGGCAAATTGCCCACGTAAATATCCATTTTGATTCAGTTCTAATAACGCCATGATGATTCAACACTCGTTCGGATCATGGCGTTACAGATCAAATTAAGAGCGATTCAACAAACTTTCGTTGTTCAATCGACGTGTAACTAGGGCGATGAGAAACGATTTAGCAATCATTATTTCCAACTATTCACACGGCTTCGTCATTCAAGCGTTCCTTCTTCGTTCTCAACCACAAACGAATCTTGTACCTCACTTGTCCGAACTGAAGGGGAACTGGAGCAGCGTGAAAATTGTGACCATGAAACCGTCAGATGATTTCTCTGGGCATCGTGAATCTGACAAATCAAGAATCGAAAGGGCAGAATCAATCCGTTTTAAGATTTGCAAGATTCGCAGTGCCTTTCTCTTTTCCACAACACTCACCACCAATGAACGATCCAACGCAAGCGAGTGAGGCCATGATTTCCCCGCTGAGAAAAATCGCGATCTTTGGCGGGACGTTTGATCCGGTGCATCTGGGCCACATTCATCTGGCGAGGCTGGCGCAAACGGCGCTCGCACTGGATGAAGTCCGCTTCCTACCGTGCCAGATTTCTCCACATAAAGCCGGCTCTCTTCCGACGAGTGGAGCGGAGCGTTGCGAAATGCTGCGGCTGGCGACGGCGGATCTTTCATGGGCGATGGTGGATGATTCCGAACTTCATCAGACCGGGCCGTCGTATTCATATCAGACCGCCGAGGCGATGGCGGAACGATTTCCCGGTGCCCGACTCTTCTGGATCATGGGCGGTGATCAATGGCAGGCGCTGCCTCGCTGGAAGCACCCGGAACGGCTGGCGAAATGCGTCGAATTCATCGTGCTGGCTCGTGATGGCAACAGGCCGACTCCTCGCGAAGGATACACGCTTCATCCTGTAAAAGGTGAACACCCAGCCTCCGCCATGGCCATCCGCGAGGCGATTTCCAAGGGCGAAACTGCCGTGAAATGGTTGGCTCCAGCGGTGGCGGACTGGATTGGACGAAAGGGAATTTATTTACCCTAATCCATGAAATCTATTCTGGCATCGGGGATTGGGCTTGTTAGCCTAGCACTCACTCCACCGTCAAAATGCCTTCCGATCCCTTTGCGAATTTCTTCGATGACCCGGCTTCATGGTTGATCGTCGCATCTGGACAGGCGACGGGAGAAGTAACTCGCGTCGCTGGACCGGATGGAAAATCGGCGTTGCAGCTTGATTATGATTTCCACGGCGGCGGCGGATTTGTGGTCATACGGAAGGAAGTCCAAGTCGCACTGCCGGAGACCTTCGAGATCCGGCTCCATCTGCGGGGTGACGGGCCGAGCAATCACTTCGAATTTAAAATCGCCGATCCCAATGGCGCAAATGCTTGGCGGTATTTACGGGAAAATTTTGATTTCACCGAGGATTGGGCCGCTTGCAAAATCAGGGAACGGGATTTGCCATTTGCGTGGGGACCTGCGGGCGGCGGCGGGCCAAGTGTGATCGGCGCGGTCGAGCTGGTCATCGCTGCCGGGCCGGGCGGAAAAGGTCGGGTGTGTTTCTCAACCCTCTCGCTGGAAGATCAGACGCTTTACTCACCGGAAAAAGTCAGTGCTTCGAGCCATCTTCCCAGCAGTCCTCCCGAGGCGGTTTTCCAAGCAGATTCGCCCAGCGGCTGGCTAGCGGACGCGCTCGATCCTGCGCCGTGGTGGGCGGTGGACTTCGGGCGACAGACTCGTTTCGGCGGGCTAGTCATCACCTGGCCGGTGCCACTGCCGCCGCGAAATTATCGGATCGAGATTTCCACCGATGGTGAAAACTGGTCGTCGATCTATCAGGCGTCTCATGCGCTTGGGTTACGTAGCTATATTTCCACACCGAGAGCGGAGGCACAGTTTTTACGAATCCATTTCGCGGATGCCACCGGTGCGGCGCTGGTCTCACTGGATCTAAAACCGGATGCTTTTTCTCATACGCCCAATGAATTTCTCCATGCGGTGGCGGCGGATTTCCCGCGTGGCTGGTTCCCGCGATACTGGCACCGCGAGCAATCTTACTGGACGCCCATCGGCAGCCCGGAGGGCAGAAGGCGCGGGCTGGTGAACGAAGAAGGTCTGGTGGAGGTGGATGAGGCTGGGTTTTCACTAGAACCGTTCTTACTCATCGGCGGCAAGCTGGTGACTTGGGCGGACGTAGAAATCCATTTATCGCTGCCAGACGACGGTGCGCCATTTCCCGTGGTGACGTGGCATCTGGGTGAAATGAAGCTCCTCATCATGCCGTGGATGGATGGCACAGGCAACGAGCTGACCTTGCGTGTGGACTATCGGCTCGAAAACTGCGTTCAGGATGACACCCGCCTCGTGATCGCCGTCCGGACATTCCAAGTCAATCCGCCATGGCAGGCATTTCGCAATCTCGGTGGTCGCAGCCCGATTCATCAGATTATTTGCGATTCGGGAAAAATCAGCGTCGATGGGCGCCAAGTGCTTTGTCATCCAGCGCCGCAGAACCAAGGCGCGGCGATGTTCGAAGAAGGCGGGGCGGTGGAATTTCTATCGCGAGGAGAGCTCCCGCCTCGGGCTGCGGTGGAGGATCCTTCTGGCCTCGCCTCCGCAGCCATGGCCTGGGACGTGCCAGTTGGTGAAACATTTCACATCACGTTATCTTATCCATATTTCCGCTCGCCTCACGAATACTCAGCGGCGAACCACGCAAGGGCGATGGCTCGTTGGCAAGAAGTCCTTGCGTCCATCGAGTGGCGGGTGCCGTCGGCGGCCCGCAGCGCGATCCAATGTTTCCGCACGGCGACGGCGCATATTTTAATCAATCGCGATGGTCCGGCGATCCAGCCCGGCCCGCGCCGCTACACTCGCTCATGGGTGCGGGATTGTGTGATCATGGGCGCGGCCTTGGCCAAGGCGGGACAATCCCAAGTGCTGCGAGATTTCCTCAATTGGTATGTCCAGTTCCAACGCGAAGACGGCCATGTGCCTTGCGTGGTGGACCGCGACGGCGTGGACTCATTGGTGGAGCATGACAGCCACGGCCAATGGATCTGGGGCGTCCGCGAAGTTTTTCTGGCCGATGGAGATTTGGATTTCCTGAAGTCGATGTGGCCATCGGTGACTCGTGCCGCCGAGTATTTGCGCCGCCTCCGCTCGCAACGAATGACGCAAGCCTACCGTGAACCCGAGCGAGCTGCGTGTTATGGATTACTCCCGGAATCGGCCAGCCATGAAGGTTATCTCGCGCATCCGGTGCATTCGTATTGGGATGATTTTTGGGGAATCCGTGGGCTGGAAGCAGCCGTGGAGCTGGCAGAGGCGGTGGCTCATCTCGAAGAATCAGAGCGCTGGCGCAAAGAGGCCGCCGCATTTCTGGGCGATACGTCACATTCCATCCAGCAAGTGATTTCCGAGCGGAAACTCAGCTACATTCCCGGTTCTGTCGAGTGGGCAGACTTCGATCCGACGGCCACGGCGAATGCCATCGCGCTGCTCGACTTCGCCGACAGCCTACCTGCGGGACCGCTTCATCAGATGTTAGATACTTACCTCGCGGGCTTTCGCCGGAAGCATCGTGGTGAGGTGCCATGGCTCAACTACACCGCCTATGAAATCCGCATCATCGGCGCGTTCGTCCGCATCGGAAAACGGGATGAAGCCCATGAATTACTCGACTTTTTCCTCTCAGATCGCCGCCCGATCGAGTGGAATCAATGGCCGGAAATCAGTTGGCGGGATCCTCGTTCGCCAGGACATCTCGGCGATGTCCCGCACACTTGGATCGCCGCAGAATACATGCTAGCGCTGGCTTCCATGGTGGCGAGCGAACGTGAATCCACCGAGCAAATGGTCCTCGCCGCAGGCTTGCCATGGTCGTGGATTTCCGAGGAAAACGGCTTCTCGGTCCGTGGATTATTGACCCGCTACGGCAAGCTGGATTTCCAGATCGTGGCCACAGACGCACGCCAGATCCGAGTGGAAATCAGCGCGAGCATCACGCTTCCTCCCGGTGGATTATTCGTTGCGCCGCCACTTCCGGAGGGTCTGAAAATCGTGACCGCCTTTTCATCTAACGGAAAGCCATTGCTCATCCATTCAGACGGGGCTTCAATCTCCGTGCCAAGCCTGCCGATTTCAGCCACACTTTTTCTCGACGGAACAATTCCCAAGCCCCTCACCTAGCCCATGAATCCACAATCCAATCGCTTCCGAATCCACACCAACGGCAAGATGCGTAGCTATGTCACCGCCAGCGGCCGTGGCGGTTTATTCTACGATTGGATCGCTCTGACGCGTTTCTCAGAAGTCTCTCCAGAAACCTGCGGGCCGATGCTCTATGTCCGCGAGAGAAACAAATGGGCAGTGGCCACTCAGGGGGACTCCCTGGAAGATCTGGACGTCAAATGCGAAGTCGGAATCGCGCCTGACCTCCATGTAGAAATCCGTAAAATCACACTGAAGAATCATGATGAGATCGCGCGTGAAATCGAGCTAACGACTTACATGGAAATCGCCTTGAACCATCCGTTAGGCGATGCCGGACACCCTGCGTTTTCTAAATTATTTGTCCAAACTTCGTCAACCGCAGGAATACCGACTCTGCTCGCACGGCGGCGTCCACGCGGGCGGAATGAAAACTGGCCATGGATGGCGCAAACTCTGATCACGCCCGGCCTGGAGCGCTCATGGGAAACGAACCGAGCCACCTTCCTCGGTCGTGGCCGGACACCCCTCGAACCATTGGCCATGGAACAACCGGGCACGCTCTCCTGCCAGACAGGAAATGTGCTCGATCCCGTCATGGCATGGCGTTGCAGCGTCACTCTCGGACCCGAAGAATCACAAACCGTCTGGCTCATCACCGCCGCCGCAGCCGATGAGCAAGCGGTGATGGAAATCATTAAAGATTGCCATAAACCGAACCGTCCTAAGTCTTTGCTAGACCAAGCAATCATCGCAGAAACTGCCAATTTAGCGAAGCTCAAGCTCACCCCAGAGACTGCCGCGCGCTATGAAACGCTCGCGGCGAAAATGCTTTTCGGGCGCAAATTTCGGCAAGTTCCAGAGTCATTGGCAGGATCCCAGATCCTGCATCGCTTCCCGCTATCATGGGAAGAACTCCGGGTCGTGGCGGCGGCAGGCTGGTCCAGCGCAGGCACTCAGGATCTCGTCGCGGCACTTCCATTCTGGCGCTCGCTGGGCCTCCA
>JANORE010000554.1:0-1696 GCA_031415155.1 Akkermansiaceae bacterium
CGGCTTTTGATCATCTCCATCAGCCACTTTCTCTGGAAGTCGTATTGATTCGACTCGGAGCAAACGATGGCTGGAATTTTCCGGCGACTTGCCAGCAAAAGCAGTGCGAGGCAAATCGGGAAACTGTAACCATTCAGAACGACGATGTCCGGTGAGACTCGATCAAAGACGATACTGACCTTGGCGAGTAATTCATCCGCAGAAATCGTTTTACCCTCGATACCTAAGGTGTGAACTTCGAACGGATATTGGCTAGAATTTGACTCAAGAATCTTGAAATCATCCTGAGCTCTCATTTGCAGAATGCTGACTTCCAGATCGGCATGAGCCGCCACCGCACTCCAGCGAGCAACGTGGTAGGGAACCAGATTGATGAGGCAGCCGAGAATCTTCATGGACGATTTTTCATGAGCTTACTGTGTGCTGCCGCGATATTTTCCGGATTGGAAAGTTTCAGGAAATGCTCGCGGCTGGATTGAGCGCGTTGCTTGGCTAGCTGCGGATCGTTGGCGATTTCGATGAGTTGGCTGGCCAATGCCTCGATGTCGTGAGTTCCCAGAATGCGATGAGCCAGCGTGGAGTCGAAAATTTCCCGAAGCCCGCCATTGGCAACTGAGGCGACCAATGGAATTCCGGTGGCGACGGCTTCTTGCGGCGTGACGGGCAGCGCATCCCACTCGGTGTTAAAGAGAAGTGCATCCAGTGCATGATAGAATGGCTTCATATCTTGCAGCCAGCCTAACCATAAAATGCGGTCTGCGATCCCGAGTTCTGCAGCTAAGAATTTCAGTTTTTCTTCATCTTCACCGCCACCAGCGATGATAAAACGAGCCTTCGGCTCGGCAGCCACGACTCGGGCAGCCACGCGGATGAAAATATCAAAACGCTTGCGATGAATCAACCAGCCGCCATTCCCGACGACGAATGCATCGTCCGCTAAATTCCAAGTGCGTCGTGCCGCAGCCCGCTCATCACCAGTGATTGGTGGTGGTGGATCATTGGGATAGCGAATGGTCAAAGACCGTGCAGCGAGTGGCGGATAAAGAGCACACGCTTCATCGCGGACAAAGTCGCTAGGAAACGTCACCCAATCGAAGCGATCCAATGCAACTCGATAAAGCAAACGCCAAGCAGCAGGGGACTTTACGCCTTCATGATGATAATGAACTGCGAGAAATCGGCCTCTGCGGCCCGCCAGTTTCATCCCCAACATTGCAGCCAGATGCGGCCCAGTCATGATGATTTCCGCGTCGCGTTGTTTCGCGAGCTGAGTCGTAATTTGCCAAATCACCCCGATCCCGGCTGGCCCCCAATAGTTTAGGCCGACACTGGGAATTTCCGCTCGATCCAAGTCTCTCTTCAATGCGCCCAATGGATGAAGAGATACGAGGGAAAAATCGTAGCCCATATCTTGCATCGCCTCCATCAGCCGGACGGACGCACGTTCCATGCCGCCAAGGTTGGTGCACTGGATGATGTTGATGACATTCATGTGTGCGAAGACTTTTGAGTATACGGGTAACCCATCATATACATACGGTGTCTTACCGGTCCTACGTAGTGTCTGGAAATAATTCCTAAAGGCTTTGTGTCTCTGACATAGAAACCGCATCCGTCCCAAGATAAGATATGTTTTTTGGAATCAAGCGCCTCTGCTCCTGAATAAATCGCTAATAGAGATAGTAAAGTTTGCTCG
>JANORE010000555.1:0-2185 GCA_031415155.1 Akkermansiaceae bacterium
ATGAGGAAGCAAACAAGAAGCTTCGTCATTGGCTCAAAGAAGCGCTCAAGGCGAAGACCGAAATGGTCGAGGCGAACCTTCGTCTTGTGATCTCCATCGCCAAGAAATACACCAATCGCGGACTTTCCTTCCTCGATCTCATTCAAGAAGGCAACATGGGCCTGATGAAGGCCGTGGAGAAATTCGAATACCGCCGCGGCTACAAGTTCTCCACTTACGCCACTTGGTGGATTCGCCAGGCGATCACTCGCTCCATCGCGGACCAAGCCCGCACGATCCGCATCCCAGTCCACATGATCGAGACGATCAACAAGCTGATGCGTGTGCAAAAGCAGCTCGTCCAAGAGTACGGTCGCGAGCCATCCCCCGAAGAAATCGCTGAGGAAATCCACTTGCCTGTCGAGCGGGTCCGCGCCGTTCTTAAAATGGCCCAGCAGCCGATTTCGCTGCAAGCCCCAGTCGGTGATTCAGACGACACCTCCTTTGGCGATTTCATCGAAGACAAGGCCGCTGATAATCCGATGGAAGAAGCCGGGTTCTCGATGTTGAAGGACAAGATCAAAGACGTCTTGGAAAGCCTCACCGAGCGTGAACGCGAAGTTTTAGAGCAACGCTTCGGCCTCAAGGACGGCTACAGCCGCACCCTCGAAGAAGTCGGTCGCCAGTTCCAAGTCACTCGGGAACGGATTCGTCAGATTGAGGCCAAGGCCCTGCGAAAAATGCGTCACCCGACCCGGATTCGTAAGCTCGAAGGCTTCATCGAGCTACCCGGAGCGTAAAGACAGCACAAGCCCGCTCCTGAGAATATCTAACTGTTTTCTACGGTGGCCGCTCTCGGCTCAGTCCTTCGTTGGGCCGACAGCATCGCCATGATCAATCCACTGGCCGCGATGAGAATCATTCCCCAGTCGCCGATCATCGCATATAGTGAAAAACTCGGTCGGAGTGGGATTTTCAGCTCCACGAGGAGCGATCCTCGGGTGAAATGACTGCCAGTTTGATCCACTAAAATCTGGGATTTGCCGGTATCTGGATGGGCGGTGGAACCTGTGGAATCGACCGCGGCACTGACGCCGGTATTGGCGCAGCGCAGCATCGGCCGCCGTAGCTCAATCGCCCGGAATCTCGCGTTTGCGAAATGTTGCGCGGCTCCAGCAGATTGCTTGAACCAGCCGTCATTGGTCACATTCACGATCACCTGCGGCACAGGACGAACAAATTTCCGCGTCAGTCGGCCTACGGAATCCTCGAAGCAAACCGTCGGAATCGCGCTGATGGTCCCCTGCCCTGCTGGAATGTGCAATGGCTCCAGTGAGTCGCCCGGCGTGAAAGATCCACCGTATTCCATCCCCGATTGCTGTTCATAAATTTTTTTCAAGAACGGGACTGAATCCACAAACGGAATCGTTTCGCCGAAAATCACGAGGTGCCGTTTGCGATACGTTTGTAGATCATCCTCCGGCGGCATCACCGCGATGGAATTGTAGGCGCGACCTTTCGCTTTCGGGATCAAAAGCTCGCCATCCTTCTCTGCCTCCTGCTCATTCACCCCGTAAATCAAAGAAAACGGTCCGATCGCGCGAATCTGGGAGATCGTGTCATGGTTTTCTTGAGGCATCCCCCATTCGCCATCCGTCGTGCGGAAAATACGACCCGTGAGCGCACATTCCGGCCAGATCACCCAGTCCGGCCAGTCTGAGGAAATTTTTCCGTCAGGGGACTTCATCGCATCGAGTGCCTGCCGCGTCTCGTCCTCGTAACCCAGGTGAGTCTCTAAGGCAGTCCATAACACTTGTCCGGCATCTTGTGGGATATTGAGCTGCACCAAGAGTGATTTCAGCCGCACCGATTCCGCCCTCGCCTCGATGGCAATCCGGGCTTTTCCATAACCGAACAGCGCGATTACGACCATCACGGCGACACCTAGATCCCACCTTGCTTTCGACTTACCGGCCATCAGTCCCCGCCCCGCTTGGACGACCAAGGCTTGGAAAAATACCACGATCCAAGAAAGTCCAGTCACGCCTAGCAGGTCCGCACCTTGCGCCATCGTTTGCGTTTCATGAAATGCGACGCCCAACCCGTTCCAACTGAATCCGGTGAACAACCAGCCGCGCAATAATTCCAAGCCAGCCCACACCGCAGCCTGACAAAACGCGATTTTCAGCGCTGAGGACCGAGGGTG
>JANORE010000556.1:0-4975 GCA_031415155.1 Akkermansiaceae bacterium
GAACAACCACGGATACGGAGGCATGTTCGAGCCGGGAGAAGTCTGGCGAGGATTCATGAAATGATTGAAGTGCCACAAGTGATCACGCTTACCGCTGCGGAGAATTTGCGAGTCCCTGGCGAAGTTCCCGCCCTCACGAGCTAGGTCGGGGCCAGTGCGCTTGGAACCCCATTGATGCGGGTGATCATAGATGGACTCACCCAATCGGCTGTATCCTTGGTTTTCTGCCGGACCATAGCGCATGACATCCGGAACGAGGGTGCGGATCATTTGCGAGTGGCAGTTGTAACATCCCTCTGAGACATAGAGATCCCGGCCACAAAGCTCCAGTGGCGTGTAAACCACTTGCAGGCGCTCTTCCACGTTCATGGCCTTGTTGACGAGGAGAGAAGGAATGATCTGCACCGCACCACCGATGGCAGCCGCTAGGAAGATGAGGACGGTGAAGGGAAGGTAGTTTTCGATCAGTCGGTCGAAGAAGGAGGACCACTGTGAACCATTTTTTTTAAACAATCCGACCGCCCGGACGACCAACATAATGGTGACAGCCAATGCAGCCTTATCCGCGTGAGGAGGCAGAAAGAACCAAAGAACCATGAAGGCGAGACTGAAGATCACATGAGTGACAGGGTCATTGTGAAAGGCTTCATGAATTCGCATTCCATCCTTTTTCTCGCGAGGCAGTAGCACCACCTCCGCTGTCGTATCCGTAGCTCTTCCAGACCGCGCGGTCATGAAAATGTTCACAGCACAGAGAATGAACCCTAGCAAAAAGAGAGCTCCACCGAAGGAGCGGAAAATATAGAAAATTTTGATCTCCTGGAGAGTCTCAAGGAATTCATACTTGAGTGTCGCACCACCGGTATTGGTTTCGTTGAGCATAAGACCCTGCATGATCCCGGCACCCCACATCGCAGCGGTGTAGAGGAGGATGCCCACGAGAGCGATCCAGACGTGCATGTTTGCCATCGAGTTCGACCACAGTTTGGTTTTCCATAATTGGGGAGCTAACCAATAGAACATCCCTGCGGCCATCAGTCCATTCCAGCCGAGTGCGGAGGAATGCACATGGCCGATGGTCCAGTCGGTATAGTGAGAGAGTGCATTGACCGCGCGGATCGAAAGCAAGGGGCCTTCAAAAGTAGCCATGCCATAGAACGTGACTGCTGCGGCGAAGAATTTCAGAACCGGCTCGGTGCGTAGCTTGTCCCAAGCACCACGCAGAGTCAGCAGACCATTGAGCATCCCCGCCCAAGAAGGTGCCCAGAGCATGAGGGAAAATAACATTCCAAGGTATTGCAGCCACTTGGGTAAGGCGGTATTGAGCAAGTGGTGGGGCCCCGCCCAAATGTAAATGAAGACCAGTGCCCAGAAGTGAATGATCGATAGGCGGTAGGAATAGACAGGTCGGTCCGCTGCCTTCGGGATAAAATAATACATGATGCCCAAAATGGGAGTCGTGAGGAAAAAGGCGACGGCGTTATGCCCATACCACCACTGCACGAGACCATCCTGTACTCCACCGAAGATCGGGTAGGAATGAGTC
This sequence comes from Akkermansiaceae bacterium, assembly GCA_031415155.1. Classification (GTDB taxonomy): domain Bacteria; phylum Verrucomicrobiota; class Verrucomicrobiia; order Verrucomicrobiales; family Akkermansiaceae; genus Luteolibacter. The sequence goes on from JANORE010000556.1 coordinate 1,547, forward strand.
CATGACGTCGGGATCGAAAGGTGATTGACGATGTAAAGCATCGCGATCGTCACGATGGTGGCGATGTAGAACCACAGCGAAACGTAGAGTGCGCGTTCATTTCGTCTAGCGAGAGTCCAGAAGAAATTGGCTCCGAAAACGACCCAAATGACGACCACCGCGACATTGAGTGGCCAGATGAGTTCGGCGTATTCCTTACCGCGAGTGAGTCCGGCAGGAAGTGTCAGCGCGGCTCCAAGAATGATCGCCTGCCAGCCCCAGAAGTGAATGCCGGATAACCAATCACAAGCCATCCTCACCTTGCACAAGCGCTGGGTGGAATAATAGATCCCGGCGAAAGCCATATTTCCCACGAAGGCGAAGATCACCGCATTGGTATGCAGCGGACGGATGCGGCCAAACGTGATGTATGATAAGCCCTCTGCTTTGAATAAACCGAAAGTCAGCGTTTCAAGAAACTTGCCATTCATTTGCCACCAAGAGAGCTGAGTGGCCGCGAGAACGCCGACTAGCATACCAATGATTCCCCAGGCGATGGAGGCGATCATAAAGCGACGGACGCTGCCGTCGTCGTAGGTAATGGTGGTGGTGGTAGACATCGCGGGGTATGGAAAATTATCGAATCGTGTCGTCTGCTGCGTCGTTGAGCGGCATGAGTGAATCGCGCTCTAGGTTTTTGTGTCGGCAGCGCCGATATTCGACGGCAAAACAGCAGATGAAAATCCCAGCCAGACAGGAGCTGATCAAAATCGTAAGGCCAAGAACGTTCACGGCAGCTATTTAATCAGACCACGCGAATGCTACCTCGCATTCCTTGCTGAAGACTGAGCAAATCTTCTAATTTTCCTCCCCCAGAAAAAGCGTCAGCTCCGCAACTGATGAAGTGCGTCGCGGGCAATCGCGTCTAGCAGACAAAGAAGGCGAGGAATGACTCAAAGGCCTCACCGCTTTCCCTGCCGCGAAGTAGCTCTTGGAAAACCTTTTGAAATATCTTCAATCCCGGCTTGTGCCGAGGCTTGCATCCCTACTTCCCGAATCGCCAAGAAAAGAAAGTGGGCCGTAAATCTGGCGGAATAGGCGAAATCTATTCTCTTCTCCTGTTCTGGGGTTTGACCTTTTGAGATTCGTCCTCTAAGAGATTTTGAAACTTATTTATGATTCGAGAAATTGTTCAATACGGTGATCCAGTTCTACGCCAACGTTGCCGTGAGGTGGAGCAAGCAGATGAGAGAATTCTCGAACTCGTTGCTGATATGTTAGACACCATGGTAGATGCGAACGGTGTTGGATTGGCCGCACCGCAAGTGGGTGAGGATCTTCGCCTCGCCGTGATCGATGTTTCTCATGATCTCGAATGCGTTTCTTATCTGAAAGTGAATGGTGAAGATGCAGATTTGAAATCGATCATGCCGCTTATTTTTATCAATCCGGAGTTGGAATTCGGACAGGCGAAAGAGTTCGGCATGGAAGGGTGCTTAAGCATTCGCGGCATCCGCGCTGAGGTTCGGCGCCCAGAAGAAGTCAAGGCGACACTTCCTCAGCTAGATGGATCGGTGATGATTTTGGAAACGGATGGACTATTAGCACGCGCATTGCAGCACGAGATTGATCACTTAAATGGCGTTTTATTTGTAGATCGGCTGCCAGCGGTTGCGAAAGTTTCCATGAAAAATCGGCTCAAACGGCTGCTAGACGCAAAGCCAGAAAATTGATCCCCCACGAGTCTGTTTTGCACGTCGATTTCGTTTGCGGCTTGCCTGTTGGCCTCTAAACTCACTTCAAATTCAATGATCCGTTTCATTCTCTCTCTATTTCTACTGGGTTTTACCACTCCGCTCCTTTTCGCCGAAACCTCAGCCGCGCCTCCAGCTGCGGTCAAGGCTTCAGCTCCAGCCTCATCACTACCCTCGGATGTTTATAAATCCGTGCTGCGGATCGAGGTTGCGACACAAGTTCCGGATTATGAAACACCCTGGAATTCCGGGCGCTTCAGCGGTGGTATCGGCACGGGGTTTCTCATCGGAAAAAATAAAATCCTCACCAATGCCCATGTCGTCTCAAATGCTCGCCGTGTGCTCATCACGGTCTATGGCAGCCCGAAAAAGTATCCTGCCAAGGTCGAATACATCGCGCATGACTGCGATCTCGCCTTGCTTTCTGTCGAGGATTTCAAGGATTTCGAGGGATTTCCCACCTTTGATTTCGGCGATGTTCCCGTCTTGGAATCTCAAGTCCGCGTCATCGGTTATCCCGTCGGCGGGGAGCGCTTGTCGGTGACTCGCGGCGTGGTTTCCAGGATCGACTTCCAACCTTACTCACACTCCCGCGCCGATTCTCACCTGGTTGTGCAGATCGACGCTGCCATCAATCCCGGGAATTCCGGCGGGCCTGTCGTCCAAGATGGTAAGGTAGTCGGAGTTGCCTTCCAAGGTCTGCGTCAAGCGGACAACACCGGCTATATCATCCCGACGCCCGTGGTCCGCCGATTCCTCAAGGACATTGAGGACGGGAAATACGACTCGTATTCCGACTTGGGGATCAGCCATTTTCCCCTTCATAATCCGGCCATGCGAAAGGCACTCGGCCTCCAGAATGATGGGAATGGCGTGCTGATCACCAACGTCATTCCCACCGGATCGAGTGACGGCGTCCTCAAGTCAGGAGACATTCTCATAGCTCTCGATGGCAAGACCGTGGACAGTGCCGGCAAGATCAATATCGATGGCGAAAATGTGGATCTTAACGAAGTCGTGGAGAGGAAATACTCTGGCGATAAGGTCGCAGTCCGCTATCTTCGCGAGGGATCTTGGAATGATATTGATATCGTCCTCAAGCCGCTGAGTTGGTCACGGATGTACGCGGTGGAATATGAAAAGAAACCGCGGTATTTGGTTTTCTCGGGTCTCGTTTTCCAGCCGCTGGATACGAATTTATTCGCCGCATCAAAATTTGAGAATGTGACATTGCGCCGCCTTTATACGGATTATGTCCCGAAAGGACTATTCAAGAAGCACCAAGATATTGTGGTTTTGACTCGGGTGGAAAGTGATCCTGTTACCAGCCAAATGAGTGGATTCACCGGCTTGGTTGTCGATAAAATCAACGGGGTCGAAGTCCGCGATCTCGCCCATGCACACGAGCTGCTATATCCCAAGGAAGTGCCCGAGTTCTTCGTCATTGAGCTGTTCGATGCTGAACGCCCGATCATCATTCCATCTGCTAGTGTCGCAGCTGCCAATGAGAGGATGCAAAAAACTGGGATGACTCGTTTGGAAAATCTCCAAGACTAAGCGGATGCCTCGCGTCGGCATTGCTCTCGGCTCTAATCTCGGCGACCCACTCGCCAATTTACACGCTGCTGTCGATCACCTTAGGGAAATTGCCACGCCGGGTGAGCCTTTTTTGCAAGCCTCAATCTATCAAACCGAG
>JANORE010000557.1:0-7792 GCA_031415155.1 Akkermansiaceae bacterium
GACAAAGCTGCCGCAAGAACATGTCTATTTTCTTTTTTGGGATAAGTCGAAGTAAGTGTCGCGCCATCCAATCCGCGCCGGACTCAGAGTCTTTGGCGATTCATCACAGGCAAATCCGGCGGAATAAAACATCGAGAGGAAGCTGCATCCCGATGTAAAAATCTCCGAATTCACCGTATCGAGCGGTGACCTCGTCGAAGCGCATTTCGTAGACGATCGACTTGATGTCGATGGTGTCCTTGGCAAGCAGGGTGACGCCCCATTCGTGCTCATCCAGACCGGTGGAGCCAGTGATCAATTGGAGGATCCGGCCAGAATAGGTGCGACCGACTTTGGCGTGGCCAGCCATCAATTTCCGCCGTGTTTCATGATCCAGCGCATACCAGTTATCTGCGCCATTCCGGCGTTTAGACATCGGGTAAAAGCAAATCACTGGCCAGTCTGGTAACACAGGATAGAGCCGGTGTTTCAGATAATGCGCCATCCGCTCGTCGAATTCTTTCAGCCCGTTTTCAAACTCGGGTGAGCCTTCGCTCAAGTTTTTTTCCGCGATCAGTGTATCTGCCGCATATTGCTCACGCGTGGTGGTGTATTCGGAGCTCTCCGTTTGAGAAAGATAGGAATAGGTGGGATTAAGGATTTCTGGGCCGAGCGAGAGACTGAGCTGCTTTTCAAACTGATTCGCCACTTGTAAATCAGGCGTTAGCAGCATGAAGCCGAGGTCGGCCTTCGGAGTGGCGACTGAGAAAATTAAAAGATGCGTGTCTGGAGTCGCCCGGATTTCTTGGACCAGTTCCGTGAGGCGGGTCTTGGCCTGCCGTTTTTCCTCATCGCTGTAAATCGACCATTGGGTGTGGTCCAGATGATAGAATAAATGCATCACATGCCAGCCTTCTCTCGGCACGAGTGGGGTCACTTCTTGGTTAGACATAAATGATAAGTTCGTTCAGCGAAGATCTTGAGAAACAGGGATTTCTAAGAGTTTCTCATCCTTTGATTTTGAAGATTTTTCTGTGGATACTTCCCGGATTTCAATTTTCCATGGCTCCGTCTGACCGATTCGGTAAGCGGCGTGCATTCCATGATCATTAAAGCCAGCCGTGGCAGAAATCTGAGTCATCGTCCCGGCCTCGACGGTGCGGGTGATGATGTCGCCAATCGTCTTACCCTTGTCATCAAGAAATGTGACACGGACTTCTCCCGCCTGACTACTCGTCAGCTCCAGCACAGGGAGCAAGACGGTTCCATTACGGATGACCTCGGCCTTATCCCCATTCTTATCCCCACTCTCATGAGGTTCTCGCCAGTAACTGATCGCGGAAATGACATTCAGATATTTGCCTTTGATCGGAAATTCAACATTTTCAGGAAACTCGGATTTCGTGGGGAGCTGACCGATCGTTTTTTGAAAAATCAAACCGCAAGTCGTGATCAAAAGAATCAAAAAAACGGCGAGGCCGATCCATTCGACTTTCGACATGGCGAGCCTTCTGCGCGGGGTGTTTTCTTTCCCTTTTTTATGCGCCGCATTGAGTTCGTCCTGGAATGTGGATGCACTGCTAGTCGCAGGTAAAGATTCCGTTCCAACGACAGGGGAGACGATTCTTGCGGCTTCTGGTGGCACTTCCGCAACCTTGTGACTCGGTTGCCATTTCTCTAAATCATCGGGCTTTCCTGATCCGCCAAGATCCGAGAAATCCCCCAGCGGGTCGTTCTCTAAAAAAACAGGGCTTCCCGGATCTCCCGTCGGCCACTGTCGCTGGGAGGTGCTGGCTGGCCCATCGACAGGTGATCCAAATTCAGCAGCTGGTCCATCGGTGGCAAGAAACTGACGAGGCGATGGGATATTCGATGAGGCGCGTGAAGCGGGACGAGCTTCGGGATTTTCGCTCACCGTGTCTAAGTCATCAAATGCCCATAATTCCGACTCCGTCGTGTCCTTCGCCAGATTTCCGAGATTGGGTCGGTGCCGAGGCTGGAGCGGCACGAACTTGCCCTCGGAAGGTGGTGTAGAATCGTCAGATGTCATAAAACTTAAGGCTTGCCGTGTTTATAAACGCGGATTCGCCGTTGGCGAGTGCGAAAGGCAAATCCAAATTTATGAAAAAATCCAGTTGCATCACAGGCCCTGCACCGTCATCGAAGGGTTCGTTAATCCTTTTTAATTTCCATGGCTGACCGAGAAGATAAGAATGTCGAAAACGTGCGAGGCAAGTTCTATGTGGACAGTCAGTGCATTGATTGTGACCTCTGCCGTGAAACTGCGCCGAACAATTTCACCCGTGCCGAAGACGAGGGGTATTCCTACGTTTTTAAGCAACCCATCAATGCCGAAGAACTCGCCCAATCCCGTGAAGCCATGGAGGGCTGTCCGGTAGAGGCCATCGGCGAGGATGGCGAGTAAGCGCCACCTCGCGATGAGGAAGCCGCCTCGTCCCAGCAAGATCCGCGAAGAAATTTTGCGCGAATGGCGCGGTGCAGATGAGCCGGACGACCTCAATGCGGGCATCCACCGAGCCGAGAAATTCATCACTGCCATCTTACGCGCTGCCGGAGCGGAAGACGGGCTGAACGAAGACCAAGTCCGTGCGACATGGAAGGATCTAGCCGGAGATTTCATCGCCCGCCACACGGAGCCTATTTCCGTAAAAAGCGGCCACCTCGTCCTGCGAGTCACCCAGCCAGCCATGCGCTTCCACCTTGAGCAAATGAAGCCCATGCTACTCACTCGGATTCGCGAGAAACTCGGCGCAGAACGGATCCAATCCATTAAATTTTCCCTCGGCTAAATTCAACTTTCTTAGTCCCTATTCTTCCTCGTTATGACATTTCGCAACCTCATCTTCGATTGGTCCGGCACCTTGGTGGACGACCTCAGCCCGGTCATCGAGGCGACCAATATCGTTTTAGAAAAATATCAAATCGCGGCGCTGGATCGCGAGTCGTTCCGCCGGAACTTCCGACTTCCCTACAGCGAGTTTTACGCCGAGCTACTGCCTGACATCTCGCTGGCAGAACTGGAAACCCATTTTCGCCCCGCCTTCGATGCTGCGACCACACCGGTCACCGTCTTGCCTCATGCTCGAGAAAAACTCGAATGGTGCAGTGCACTCGGCATTCGCTGCTTTATCCTAACTTCCATGGATTCCATCGCCTTCGAGCGTCAAATGGATGACTTCGGTCTGCGCCATCATTTCGAGGCGACCTACTCCGGAGTCCTCGATAAACGCGATCTGATCCACCAAATTCTCGAAACTCACCATCTCCATCCCGCCGAGACCGCCTTCGTCGGCGACATGACGCACGACATTGAGACCGCTCGCCATGGCGGTATTTTTTCCATCGCCGTGCTCACAGGCTATCATCACGCGGAAGTCTTGGCCGCCGTCCAGCCCGATCTCACGGTGCCAGACCTCCGCGTGTTGCGTGATTTGTTAGACTCCTTCTCGCGACCTCATTGCTAATGCTCCCATCTGACACCATCGAGATTCGCCGCCTACAAGTCCGCACACTCATCGGCGTGCCAGACGAAGAACGCGCCATTCCGCAAACACTGTTCCTCACCATCCGCATGACTCCATCACAGGGGTTCGATGGACTGGAGGATGACATCTCTCGCACCGTCGATTACTACGCCGTCTCTCAGGAAATCGAAGCACTCGCGGCTACCCGTTCACGCCGCCTCATCGAGACGCTCGCTGTGGAAATTGCAGACTATTTGTTAGGAAATCATCCACTCAAACACGTCGCCATTTCCATCGAAAAACAGATCCTCCCAAATACCGATTACGTTGCAGTCCACCTTGAGCGTGGGCGCTGAATGCGGCAGCTACTTTCCGGCATGAACATTCCCAAAAAACATGAAGAGCAGCAGCGTCAGTGAATGCCTAACGACTTTCCCTCGTCGATATTTTCTTCGGACTCCATCGATAGCGGCATCATAAAATCGAAGGCATCTCGCCCAAGATTCTTCCGCAGAATTTTCATAATCAAAGCATTCTTCGTATCACTTTCATTGGGGCCTGAGACATAGAAGGGCTTGCCATTACAACCAAAGACGAAGGTATCCGTACAATCCTTGGCATTGATACCACCCATCACCCGCGCGCCTTTTTTATAGTCACGATGGGGAGCAAATCCTAGCCGACGAGCATACGCCGTAGCATCTTCTATCAACTTCCTTCCCCAAGCTCCGGAATGTTCGTCAGGGGTGGCACCTTGAAACATATCATGGCAGAATTGAGGTAATTCGTCTTCATGAAGCTGATTGAAAAATGCATTTTTTGCTCCGAGGCAAAAAACATCTAACAGGAAGACACCAGCTTCCACGCGACCGCCGGATTTATAGCGGACGATCATTACATACCCTAGACCAAGTTTAAATAGACTGGGAGAAGAAAAAGTTTGGGCTGGGCGCTTCATGGGAAAAGACCATTGAGAATGATTTTTTGATTTTAGCGAGTGAGGAAATTTGTTTTTCATGAAACACGGATTCCCCTTTTCACATCAACGAGAGAAGCCAGTTTTTTCGCAGATATCGCACCAAGCACGCTGCTGTGCATCGCCATTCTGCATTCGTGACCACTCCGTGATGAGTCATCGCAGCACGAAAAAGCCGGACAGGTTTCCCCGTCCGGCTTTTTGTTAGCTGGATTGGCTTGGCGGTTAGAAACCGCCGCCACGATTTACATCATGCCACCCATTCCGCCCATGCCGCCACCGTGGTCGTGACCATGGCCACCGCCTGCTGGCTCCTTGGAAGGAAGATCGGTGATGAGTGCTTCAGTGGTGAGCAGGAGTCCGGAGATGGACGCTGCGTTCTGAAGTGCGGTGCGAGTGACCTTGGTAGGATCAACCACGCCGGATGCGATGAGGTCTTCGAACTTATCAGTCGCGACGTTGTAGCCTTCGCCACCTTTGCCTTTTTTGACTTGCTCGACGATGAGTGCTGCTTCGCGGCCAGCGTTAGCAACAAGCTGGCGAAGCGGTGCTTCGACGGCGCGGGCCACGATGCCTGCTCCGGTCTTTTCGTCGCCGACGAGACCGAGGTCACCGATAGCAGCTTGAGCACGGATGAGGGCAGTGCCACCACCGGCGACGATGCCTTCTTCGACAGCCGCACGGGTCGCGTGGAGGGCGTCTTCGACGCGGGCTTTCTTTTCCTTCATCTCGGTTTCAGTCGCTGCACCGACGTTGATGACAGCCACGCCACCTGCGAGCTTGGCGAGGCGCTCTTGAAGCTTCTCGCGGTCGTAATCGCTGGTGGTGTCTTCGATCTGGCGGCGGATTTGATTCACGCGGCCCGTGATGCCTTCGGAAGTGCCGCCACCTTCAACGATGGTGGTGTTTTCCTTGGTGATGGTGATGCGCTTGGCTTCGCCGAGGTCGCTGATTTCCACGCCTTCGAGCTTGATGCCGAGGTCTTCGGTGATCACGCGGCCACCGGTGAGGACGGCGAGGTCTTCGAGCATGGCCTTGCGGCGGTCGCCGAAACCTGGTGCCTTGACGGCTGCGATGTTGAGGATGCCGCGGAGCTTGTTGACCACGAGTGTGGCGAGGGCTTCACCTTCGACGTCTTCGGCGATGATGAGGAGTGGGCGACCGGTCTTGGCAACCTTTTCAAGGAGCGGAAGCATGTCCTTGAGTGAGGAAATCTTCTTCTCGTTGATGAGGATGTAAGCGTTCTCAAGGAAGGCTTCCATGGACTCAGGATTGGTGACGAAGTACGGGCTGAGGTAGCCCTTGTCGAACTGCATACCTTCGACCACTTCGAGGGTGGTTTCGATGCCTTTGGCTTCTTCCACCGTGATCGTTCCGTCCTTGCCGACCTTGTCCATGGCTTCAGCGATGATGCCACCGATTTCCGCATCCGAGTTCGCGGAAATGGAAGCGACTTGGGCGATTTCCTTGGCGTCGGAGACGGTCTTAGAAAGCAGCTTGAGTTGGGCGACGATCGCTTCAGTAGCCTTCATGATGCCGCGTTGCAGCGAGATCGGGTTAGCACCAGCAGTCACGTTGCGAAGACCTTCTTTGTAGATGGCTTCTGCAAGTACGGTCGCTGTCGTAGTTCCGTCACCAGCGATGTCGGAAGTGCGGCTTGAGACTTCTCGGATCAATTGGGCACCCATGTTTTCATAAGGGCACTCCAGTTCGATTTCCTTGGCCACCGAGACACCGTCCTTGGTGATGGTTGGGGAACCGAATTTCTTGTCGAGGATCACGTTACGTCCAGCAGGCCCAAGGGTTGCTTTGACGGCGCGAGCGAGTTTTTCCACACCGCGCAAGAGGGCTTGGCGTGCGGCTTCGTCGAATACTAATTGTTTAGCCATAATAGATTGATAGTGATGTGTTGAGAGTTGATTAAAAAATGAGAATTAGCCGACGATCGCGAGGATGTCAGACTCGTTAAGGATGAGGACTTCTTGTCCGTCGAGTTTGACCTCGGTGCCGCCGTATTTGGAGATGAGAACCTTGTCGCCGACCTTGACGGTGAACTCAATGGCCTTGCCATCTTCGTCCTTGCCGCCAGTGCCGAGACTGAGGACTTCAGCTTCTTGTGGTTTTTCCTTGGCGGTGTCTGGAAGAACGATGCCGCCAGCACTGATTGCGTCAGCTTCGAGACGTTTGACGAGGACGCGTTGTCCGAGTGGTTTGATGTTAGCCATAATGTTGTGTATTTTTGGTTTGGTTTCTATGAGAAGCCACGCCGCAGATGCGGAGTGGAAAGTGTTATAGCGGCGATCATTGGTCGCCGCGAGTGAGATGGATTGGAGAAGATTTTTTAACCGCAGATGAACTCAGATTGACGCAGATGCAAGAAAGAGATGAAAACGGATTTTTTGTTTGGATTAATAGTCAATTTCCTTTGTAGGGAAGTTTCTTTTCCTCAGATTTCAGGCGGCGTTGGACTTTCTTCAGATCCTCGGAAGGAGGAAGATTTTCAGGAACGATGTTTCGCTCGCCTAGCAAATTACGGACGTCGGTATTGTTTTTGACGTGCTCGTGAGAGATGGCGCGTTCTGAGTCCAATCCATCGCGGCTGATGCTAAAAGTCGTGATTTCGTTGGCGAAGTCCTTGGCCTTGATGGTGATGGTTGGGAGGAAATCTGCCAGCGGGCGATTGTCCGGGACGCCAAGGCGGGTTTTCATGTCTTGGGTGGTATGGCCACCGAAAAGCGCCTGATCACCTCTGCTACGGATGACTCCGAAACTTCGGTCATCTTCGAGTTTTTCAAAAATGAGAGAGGACAGCAGCTTCTCGGATTCGGTCAGCTTGGCGCGGGCTTGCAGTCGCTCGACCTCGGCAAGACGGAGTTCGATGAGCTCCTGCCGCCGGGTCTGGAGCGCGAAGTAGGTCTGGCAAAACGCGATCTCGTCCTTCGCTGGATCGCCGTTTTGGGCAACGAGGTAACAGGCATAGCGGGTAAGCATGAAATCCTCCACGGAACGCTGCCCACCCTTGCCGAGAGCGATCATTTTCCTGACCTCAGGAAAATGATCGGAAGCCTTATTCCCTGAGGATTCGCAGGCCGTCACGGCATCCCCGATGACCTTGCGGAAATTCTCCCACTTTGTGTAGCCAAGGACAATTTGCAGATCTCGCGCCAGCCAGAATTCCACGCCGGACTCCAACTCGGTTTGGACGAGGCTTTCGAGTTCGGTCAGGAGTTTTGAGATGACGGATTTCTTCATGACTGGGAGTTTGGGATCAATTTACTGAGGTCAGTAAAATGATCGGAGTTTGCTGGTGAAAGACATCTTGTGAAATTACCTTTGCTTAAGTTTAAGAGTG
>JANORE010000558.1:0-2370 GCA_031415155.1 Akkermansiaceae bacterium
CGATCGAGCAGCGCCACGGCCACTTCCCTCACTTGGCTCACTACCGTTGTAATTCAGATGCCTGCGATCCTGTGGGAATTCCAGCCGATGGTGGGCGCACTCCTGAGTTACTTGAAAAGGCCATATTGCAATACGGATTTCCTGCCGCAGTCTGTCCTCACGCCACTGGCACTTCCGTCCAAGCAAAGGCAGACCCCGCTGCTTTGATCCGTGCTTTTCCTGAGTTTCAACCCACTTTACATTTATTAAAACCCGTCATCGGCCACACCATCGGAGCAAGTGGACTATTAGAAAGTGTCATTATCGCACGTTTTTTAAGAGATCATCAATTGCCCCCTAATCTGACAAACCTTACCGAACCCCACGGATTTCATCTTCCTGACCAAGTGCTTGAAGCCATTGGGCCGATCTATAAACTATCGCACGGGATGGGCGGGCACAATGCACTTCTTGTTCTAACACCACCATGAACCCATCACTCCGCCTTGAAATTTCTATCGATGATCAGACTTTAAAAGTCATCGATGGCCACGAATGTATCCGCGCATTTAGTATTTCCACCGCCGCAAAAGGTATGGGATTTGTGATGGATAGCCATCGCACTCCCACCGGACGATTCCGTATTGTAGAAAAAATAGGTGACGGAGAAGCCAGCGGTACCATTTTCAAAAATCGGCTACCGATCGGTTTATGGGAGCCTACTTCATGGGAACCGAGCGATCTCATTCTAAGTCGTATTCTTCGTATCGAAGGATTAGATCCCGAAAACGCAAATAGTTATGATCGTTTCATCTATATCCATGGGACGAATCACGAACACAGACTCGGTCAACCCGCCAGCCAAGGCTGTATCCGTCTTGGAAATTCAGAAATGATCGAGTTATTCGACATGATCGAAGAAGGCGTTGAATTAAACATTTCCCCAGCGACGAAACATCGGGGTAAATTATTATTTATCGACTGCGATTCCACGCTCTCGAGCATTGAAGGGATTGATGAGCTAGCAAGGGCCAAAGGCGATGAGGTTTTCAATCAAGTCGTGGAACTCACTCATGCCGCGATGAACGGTGATATTTCGATTCATGAAGTATTCCCAAGACGCATGGAGATGATTCGCCCGGACAAAACCTTATGTGATCAAGTGGCAGCTCTCTATATAGAAACCGTGGTTCCAGGAGCAGCCGAAATGATCGCAGAAATGAAGGATGCTGGCTGGTTGCCAGTCATTTTATCAGGTGGCTTTGCCCCATTGATCCAGCCGCTAGCAGACCACCTAGGCATCAATTATGTAGAAGCCGTGCCGCTTTATTTTAATGAAGATGGCTCATACAAAGGTTATGACCACGACTATCCAACCACCCGAAATCTCGGAAAGAACGAGATCATTCGTCAGTGGAAACAGGCGCTCCTACCCGAGAGCGTCGTGATGATAGGTGATGGAGTATCAGATTTGGAAACCAAGCCAGATGTCGATCGATTCATCGGATTTGGTGGTGTCATCGCTCGCCCGAAAGTAGAGAACGGCTGTGATCACTGGCTTGTAAATATGAGGGATCGAGCGATGCTAAGTCATATTTTATAAATAGATGATTGAGTCCATTGGGAGTGAATCAAGTATTTAAACATGATATGTTAAATTTAACTTGCTAGTTGGTTCATCATTTATAGATTTCGCGCCACATGAGCACATCTACAAAAGTATCCACCAAGGGAGTTCGTTACAGCGATGAACAGAAGAAAGAAGTCGTAGACTTCGCAATTGCATACAATGCAGAAAATGGTCGCGGTGGCCAAAGCAAAGCTGCTGAAAAGTTCAATATTTCCCAACTCACCGCAGCCGCTTGGTTAAAAGCAGCAGGTGCCCCATCTGCAAAGGGTAAGGTCGCCAAAAAAGCGCAATCACCTAAAGCTAAAAAGGCTTCAAATGGCTCAAAAGGTGTTCGCGCCTCACGCTATAGTGATGAAATCAAAAAGGAAATTCTCGATTTCGCAGCGGCATATAATGAAACCCATGGACGCGGTGGACAAAGCCAAGCAGCCGCTAAATTCAACATTTCTCCACTTACCATCATGGCATGGCTCAAAGCTGGTGGTGCAAAAAGCTCCGGCCAAGCAAGTAAACAAGTGAAAGCCGTCAAGGTGGAGGGATCGAAAGCCACCAGCACTCCTAAGGCTTCTTCCGGAGGAAATCTAGATGCCAAGTTGAGTTCACTTCTCGCACTCAGCAAACAAATTTCCAAAGCTGAAGCTGAACTCGCCCAACTCAACGCGAAGTTCAAGACACTCAAAGCATCGCTCTAATTCTTAATAGCGAAGAACCCGATTTAACTGGCCGCTTCCGCATTTGTGGAGGCGGCCTTTTTATGATCA
>JANORE010000559.1:0-19481 GCA_031415155.1 Akkermansiaceae bacterium
ACACCTACACCGGCGCGACCCAGGTGGACGGCGGTATTCTGGTTTTTGGAAACACCACCGCTAGAGTCAATACACTCGTCAACGCCGCAGCAGTGGGCAGCGTCGGCTTGGGCGTGGGTGGCGCGGGTTTCTATACCGCCGCAGATGTGGGTGACCTCTTCAATACGAACACTCTGGCCGGTTTCACTTTAGACGCAGCGTCCGGCGTCGCCATCGATACCACGGCGGGCGATTTCGACCAAAACGTAGCCCTCACCGAAGCCCGTGCGTTGACCAAACTGGGTGCGAACACGTTGACACTCTCGCAAACAAACACCCACTCCGGCCTAACCAACGTCACAAACGGCACCCTCAGATTGGGGAACGCCACCGATACCCTGACCGGAGACGTCAACGTCAATGGCGGTATCTTGAACGTCGATAATCCAGATACCGTGGGTAATGTCACACTCACCTCCGGCACCATTTCTGGCGACAGTGCCTTGACTGGTACCAGCTACACCGTGCAAGCCGGCACGGTCAGCTCTGTTCTGGCTGGAAGCGGCGTTGTCTTGACCAAGACGACCGTCGGTACGGTCACCCTTGCGGGCTCCAACACCTACACCGGTGGGACCAACGTCAATGCCGGCACACTCAGATTAGGGAACGCCACCGATACCCTGACCGGCGACGTCAACGTCAATGGCGGCACCTTGGACGTCGATCATGTGGATACCGTAGGCGTCGTCACGCTCACCTCCGGCACCATCTCTGGTGACAGTGCCTTGACGGGCACAAGCTATGCCCTGCAATCCGGCACCGTCAGCTCTGAACTGGCTGGAACCGGCGTCGTGGTGACCAAGTCGTCCTCTGGAATAGTCACTCTTTCTGGAGTAAACACCTACACCGGTGCCACCAACGTCAATGCCGGCACGCTCAGATTGGGGAACGCCACCAATACACTGAGCGGAGACATCACCGTCAATGGCGGAAAGTTAGACGTCGATAATCCAGATACCGTCGGTGCTGTCACACTCACCACCGGCGCGATCCTAGGCGATAGCGCCTTGACTGGCACCAGCTTCGCCGTGCAATCCGGCACCGTTAGCACTGGACTGGCTGGAATCGACGTGACCTTGGACAAGACGACCGCCAGCACAGTCATCCTGTCTGGTGTCAATACCTACACTGGAGCCACCACCATCACCGACGGCACACTGCTCATCAACAGTAACTCTCCCTTAGCTGTTGGAACCATCACAGTGAGCGGAGGTATCCTCGGCGGTATCGGGACTCTCGGCGGTCAAGTCAACGTTGAAGCTGCGGGGAGCCTCACACCTGGAAACGCGGCAGTCGGAACCCTGACGCTCACTTCAGGTCTTGATATCAGTGCCCAAGCAAGTGGCACGGGCAAACTGAATTTCGAACTCAATACCATCAGCGACAGAATCACAGTGACTGGCGGACTCGTCATCGGCACCGATGCACTTGGCTTCAGCGACTTCAACTTCAGCGCCCTCGCTGGACTGGTAGACGGCACCTACACGCTCATCAGCAGTGGTGGCATCACAGGCTCGCTCGATCCCGACAGCGCGGATCTCACCGGCCCAGTCGGTGCCCGCACCGGCACCCTCCAGCTCAACGGCAACAACATCGAACTCGTCGTTTCCTCCGATCCCTTCGCCACATGGGCTGGCTCGGGCGTGAACTTCGATGACGACGCGAACAACGACGGCGTCGAGAACGGTCTTGCGTGGTTGCTCGGCGCAGCCAACCCAGCCGTCAATGCCACTGGCCTGCTGCCCACCATCACTCAGACCGGCGGTAATATAACATTAAACTTCGACATGCTGCCACCGGGTAGCCGCGGCATTGCCCAGCTCTTCCTAGAACACAGCAGTGATCTCGGCATTTCTGATCCATGGACCAGCGTGCTTGTCCCGGATGCGACTGGCGGCGCGGCTCCTGTGACCTTCACGATCAGCGGCACTAGCCCACTGGA
This sequence comes from Akkermansiaceae bacterium, assembly GCA_031415155.1. Taxonomy (GTDB): domain Bacteria; phylum Verrucomicrobiota; class Verrucomicrobiia; order Verrucomicrobiales; family Akkermansiaceae; genus Luteolibacter. The sequence goes on from JANORE010000559.1 coordinate 1,982, forward strand.
TGTCACCGCCACCGTTGCGTCTTCCCAAGCCACGGCTGGTAAATTGTTCACCCGTCTCAGAGCGGAAAGGTAATCTCCGATGAAATTTGGTAACTGTGCAGCACGCACAGTTGCCGCCCTCTTACTTCTATCAATCCAATAATCCTCTCTCCCAAAATAAAAACACAACAAATACATTCCATGAAAAACAAAATGCGCTTTAAAAGCAAATCCCTAGGCCTCGCTCCAACGTGGCAAAACCTCTGCACCATCACCTTCATTGCTTTCACCGCTGGGCAAGCCATGGCACAAGACACTTGGGACGGTGGCGGCGGCGATGGTCTATGGTCAAACGGCACCAACTGGCTGGACAACACTGCGCCAGCAGGTAGTACGGGAAATCTCGTATTTGCTGGCAATACCCAGAATTTGACAAACAACGACATCGCCGGGCTGTCTACTGGTGCCGTCAATTTCACAAACAACGGCGGTGCTGGCGTATCGAACGCATTTACTCTCGCTGGCAATACAGTCACCCTCGGCGGGAACATCTCCATGACTTTGGCGTCGGCAGCGATTACGGATGTCATCAGCCTCGGCCTGATACTCAATGCCAATCGGTCCGTCGCTACCAATGCGAACCACAATCTCACGATCAGCGGCATCATTAGCGAGACCGGCACTCCTAGAAATCTTACCAAGGGGGGTGGGGCAAATCTTACACTTTCAAATTCAGCCAACTCCTTCACAGGGCAGGTCATTGCCGATAACGGTACTATCTCCGTAACTGGCATCGCCGATGCTGGCGTCGCCAGCGCGATGGGCGCGGGTAGCTCATTCCGAATAGGGACTGGCAACAACACTCCGACACTGGCCTTCACTGCTGGGGCCGCCAGCACGAATCGGCAACTTCAGATCGGTGCCGGAAATACCGGTATAGGCGGATCCAGATTGAACAATAATACCGCCAATGGCTCCGGCGCGTTGATCTTCACCAATGCGAATTTCAATATTCTCGACGCAACAGCCGGAATCTCCGCCGGCCGCAACCTTCTATTGGGCGGCTCGAATACGGATGCGAATGCAATCAACGGAATCATTGCCGATAATACCGCAACGAGTAAAATCAATGTGGTCAAGGACGGTCTCAGTTCATGGACTCTCGGAGGCACTAACGCCTACACCGGAGTGACCAATGTCAATGCTGGTAGGCTCATCGTGAACGGCAATATTTCTACGAGTTCACTTACTACGGTAGGAACCGCTGGGACTCTCGCCGGAAACGGCACTCTCGGCAAGACCATCGTCAACGGTAACCTCACCGTCGGTAATAGCCCAGGTCAGATGAATTTCACCGATACGCTTAGCCTCGCCGGTACCATCACCATGGAGATTGATGGCACTTCGGGTGCCGGAGTCACAGGAGGCCATGATTTTGTCAATCTAACCGGTAGCGGTGCCACAGGTCAACTCACCTATGGCGGCACCATGACCATCGACATTGGGGCGATCTTCGGTGCGGGAGTCTATTCTTGGAACTTGTTTGATATGGTCAGTGAGACTGGAACCTTCACCACCATCACGCTCGCCGATCAGTATTCCGGCAGTCTTTTGGATACGGATTTGAATGACGTCTGGGATCTCACCAGCGGCATCAATACTTGGCAGTTCACGCAATCCACGGGCGTCCTAGATCTTATTGTGATCCCTGAGCCGAATACGGCGATATTGCTGGGTAGCCTCGGAGTGCTGGCCCTCGCCCGCCGCCGCAGGGCCTGATCGCATAAATTTTCCGGAGTTATGGGTTTTCTCCGGTGAATAGGGATGCCGCGGGTGGAGGCCCGCGGCATCTTCATTTTTTCTTCTTGACCCAAAAAATTTGGATCTAAAACCGCAGTCTACACGTCATCGATTTCAAAAACAACCCTCCGGTGCCGCAAAGGCTACCAAATGCCCGTTTGGCCTATTTCCCCAAAAATCTCGTGTAAGATGATCCAGTCGATCACCTTATAAAACGTTCACATGAAACTCCATCTGAGCCATTATCGTTTGCTGAAAATTGCGGCTCTCTGTTGCCTATCACCTCTCACTTCACTGGCAGCGGAGAAGGAATCAAGCGAAGATCAGAAACTTGCGAAAGAAGCTAAAAACCTAGTCAGCCGTAGCTTGCCCGCTTGTAGCCGTGATATCAAAGTCATTGATGGCAGTTGGCGAGATCGGGCGACTATTTCCGCACCGGAAGAATCCGCGCCGAAAGAAAATCTAGCACTCTGGTATCGTCGTCCGGCCGCTCTTTGGGTAGAGGCGATGCCCATCGGCAATGGCCGCTTGGGCGCGATGGTCTTTGGCGGTGTCGCGGACGAGCGGCTGCAGCTCAATGAGAACTCACTGTGGGATGGCTATCCCAATGACGGCGCGAATCCTGATTCTCTACCCGCTCTTCCCGAAGTCCGGAAACTGATCTTCGAAGGCGAAGTGAAAAAAGGGGTGGCGCACGCCACCCAAAACATGCTCGGAAAACCATCAAAGGTCTTGTCCTACCAACCACTCGGGGAATTGCTCCTTGAATTTCCCGGATTGCCTCAGATCAGCAACTATCGGCGCAGCCTAGATCTTGATACTGGCATTGCCTCGATCACCTACATCCATGAAGGCGTCACATTTCAACGCGAGGTTTTCGCCTCTGCCCCAGCAGGCGTGATTGTGATGCGACTCACCGCCAGTAAACCTGGCCGCATCACTCTGCGGTCCACCTTCAAGCGGCCACAAGATAGCACCACCCGTGCCGTCGCGGAAGATCCTTACGCAATCACTCTCGGCGGCCAGATCATCTGTTTGGATGAAAAACAACAACCGCGCGGTCTTCACTTCGCCGGCCAACTCAAAGCGGTGGCCACAGGTGGAACGATCAGTAACTCAGACGGCATCCTCAGTATCACGGGAGCCGATGCCGTGACACTTTTCGTGGCAGGAGCGACCAATTACCAAAGCGGCATCATCGGCCGCAATACCGATCCCAAAGCCGCCAATGCTGCCACGCTGGCGAATGCGGTAAAAAAAACCTACGAGCAACTGCGAGCCGAACACATCGCGGATCATCAGAGCTTTTTCCGCCGCATGTCGCTCGATCTTGGCTCGAGTCCAGCCAACCGCGCCATGCCCACGGATGAACGAATCGTGGCATCCCGAAACGGTAACAACGACCCCGAGCTACTCGCCCAGTTCTTTCAATTCGGCCGCTACCTACTCGCTGCCAGCTCCCGGCCCGGCAGCTTACCAGCGAATCTGCAAGGTCTCTGGTCATGGAAAATGAAAGCACCATGGAATGCCGACTTTCATACCAATATTAACGTCCAGATGAACTACTGGCCTGCGGAAATCACCAACCTAGCAGACTGCCACATACCCTTGTTCGATCTCATGGACAATCTGGTAGAACCAGCCAGCCGCGTCGCTAAAATCCAATATGGAGCGAGAGGCTGGGTCGTACACCACCTGACCGACGCTTGGGGCTATGCCGCGCCCGCCGACGGGCCGCAAGGCATCTGGGCGGTCGGTGGCGCATGGCTCGCAACCCACCCGTGGGAACATTATCTCTTCTCGGGTGATCGGGTTTTCCTAGAAAAACGCGCCTGGCCGCTGATGCGTGGCGCAGCGCGGTTCATGATCGATATCCTCGTCGAGGCACCCGCTGGCTCCCCGGTGGCCGGTAAATTAGTCACCAACCCCTCCTATTCCCCGGAAAATACCTACAAGCTTCCCAATGGCGACGCCGTGAAATTTACCTACGCCGCGTCCATGGACCTGATGATCATTCAGGAGCTTCTCGGAGCCTGTATCCAAGCTAGCAAGATCTTAAATGTGGACCCGGAATTTCGTGCCGAGTGTGAAAAGACTCTCGCGAACTTAGCCCCAGTGCGGATCAGCGAGAAATCAGGCCGCATTCTTGAGTGGATCGAGGACTATCAGGAAATGCATAAGGAGCATCGTCACACCTCCCATTTGTTTGGCCTCAGTCCCGGCTCCACCATCACTCCCCATCAACCCGCTCTGGTAGAGGCTTCACGTAAGGTGCTTGAAGGACGTGGCGATGGCGGCACCGGATGGTCCAGAGCTTGGAAAATCAACTTCTGGGCCAGACTTCACGACGGTGACCGTGCGCTGACACTTCTCAATCTATTGATCAAGGATCACATCTGGCCTAACATGTTCGACTCCATCCAGCCCATCACCGAAGACAAAGTGATCTTTCAGATTGATGCGAATTTCGGTGCCACCTCTGGCATCGCAGAGATGCTCCTCCAGAGCCACGCAGGAGAAATTCACCTGCTGCCCGCTTTACCAAAAGCTTGGCCCGTAGGATCCGTCAAGGGTATGCGTGCCCGCAGTGGATTCACCGTGGATTTCAGTTGGGCGGATGGAAAACTTACCAAAGCGACAATCCACTCGACGCTCGGAAATTCCTGCAAGGTCCGTTACGGTGATCAAGTCGTCGATTTCAAAATCGAAAAAGGCCAGAAGCTCGAATTAAACGGCAAACTTAAAAAATAATGAATTCCTCTCTTTCTCTCCGCCTTTGCATCGTCTGCCTCACCCTTCTCATTCCGCTATCGGCAGCCGCCGAGACAGTAGGTGTATTCTTCGACCCGAAAACCTCCCAGATTACGTTCGCGGCAAACGAGGTCAAAGCGGCACTACTGAAAAAGGGTATCGACGCTGAGATGCTCGACATCGCCACTCTCGATGCAGCCTATCCGCAGAAGAAGATCGTGATCACCCTCGCATCAGCAGCTGCCGCGACCACCCTTCTCAAAAAACAAGGAGGCGAGGCCGTGGATGGCCTGGGCGAGCAGGCTTATGGCCTCCGCACCACCGCGGCTCCGCAGCGGTCCTACTGGGCACTCGGCGGCGATGCGAACGGCGCAATGTATGGAGGATTGCAAATCGCTGAAAATATCCGGTTCAATGGACTTGGAGAAATCTACAACGACAGGCAATCCCCGACTATTTTGAAGCGTGGGATCAAGTTGAATCTTCCGTGGGACAAGGCCAGCGCCACTTATGGCCGGCACGACAAAGGGACCTACGATGGCACTTCATCCCAACTTGCCATCGCCGATGTCTGGGACATGACATTCTGGCAGGCTTGGTTCGATGAAATGGCCCGCAACCGCTATAATGTTGTTTCACTCTGGTCGTGCAATCCCTTTTCCTCGCTGGTGAAAGTGCCTGGTTACGAAGACTGTAGCATCGAGAACATCACCCTGTTCGATGGAACGGTGAAACCCATGACCATCGACCAGAAAATCAAATTTTGGCAAGAAGTCATGGCCTATGCCGACAGCCGGGGATTTGAGATCCTATTCTTCAACTGGAACGTGTTCACCTATGGTGCCACCGGCAAACACGGAATCACGGACGGCAAGGAAGGTTCCACCGATCCCGATACCATCGACTACATGTATAAGGCCATGACGAAACTGCTCGAAACCTATCCCGATCTGGATGGCTTCGGCATGTCGGTCGGTGAAAACAGAGGCACGGAGGAGTTCGCCTGGAACGCCTACGGCAAGGCGATGCATGACTACGCCAAGGCCAACCCGAAACGGTCATTGAAATTCATCCATCGTTTGCACTACGGCGATTTTGATCAGATGCTGAAAATATTTGCGCCGCTTCGCACGGTCCCAAACGTCAGTTTCGACATTTCAGTCAAGCATTCCCAAGCCCATCTGTATTCGACCGCCACCCCGGATTGGTTCTCTGAGGAATATGCCAAAATCAAAGCGAGCAATTTGAAGACTTGGCTGACCGTGCGTAACGATAGCTTTTACTACAACACTTGGGGAGATCCAGATTTCGCACGCGCTTACATCAAGGGGATGCTGGATCTGGGCGACATCTTCAAGGGCTTCTACATGGGTAGCGACGGATTCAACCCGACACGGACCTTCTTCTGCAAAAACAAAGCGATGAATGGTCAACTGGAAGTGGTCCGGCAGCAATATATGATGATGATTTGGGGCCGGCTTGCCTATGACCCGAAGCTTCCGGACGAGACCTTCGCCAAATACCTCCAACAGAAGTATCCCAGTATTTCCGGCGGCGACCTGTTCAAGGCTTGGAAACAGGCTTCGCGAGGTCTTCAGCTCACCCATGAAGTGATGATCCGAAAATTTCAATTGGACTACCTCTGGTGGCCTGAGGGATGTCAGCGGGACGAGAGAGCGGCGAAGAAAAGGTCAGCAACCAACTTTGTGACTGCCGAGGAATTTGCTGACAGCCAGGCGGCTCCAGGTTCGTCGTTGGCCAGTATTGCCGAGACCGTCGCAGGAAAATTGAACGGTAAAAAAAGTGCCCTCACCGTGGCCGATGAAATCGATGCAGGCGCCAAATCATCGCTTGCCATCGTCGGGAGCATGAACTCCTCGAAAAACGCCGAAACAGACATGGCCATCGGTAATATCAAGTCCATGTCATACCTTTCGCTCTACTACGCGCAGAAAATTCGTGCCGCAATTTCGCTGAAAAGCAACGACCGGGAAAAAGCGAAGGAAGCTCTGGGGACCGCCTATGGCTGGTGGATGAAGTATTCCACGATCATGGATGAGATGTATCTAGGAATGAAAATGCAGCGGACCGATGGTCTGCCAGATTGGCGTGCCCGAGATCCATTTGTCTTGAAGGAGTTCACCGACTTGGGTGGTGTGGGAACTCCTGTCATTAAGGAAATGGACAAGAATTGATATGCATCCTGTCATATTCACCTAAGCCCCCCAAACAAGGGAATGCTCAACAAGCATCCATCATCGCCGTAGCAGCTAAGATATGCCAACATCATGTCCTGTGCTGTCCCCTTTTTGGGGACTAGTCGGATGTATCCGTATTTGCCAACACTTCATGCCGATGCGAGGAGCGTAGTTTTTTAAATTTTAATGAATTACAAAGGCATGTCCTCCATCTGCTTATTAATATAACTATCATGATATCCAAAAATAATGTAAAAATAGCCGTGCTCACCGCAGCAGCATTGGTCGGAGCTACTTCAGCCAATGCGAGCGCGATTGGCCAATTGATCAACGCGACGAGCTTTAGTTCAGAAACACATCCTGCCGACGCTACCATCATCCGTAAATTGGCCACCAAAGTTGGTTACATTAAAAGTCATCCGACAGACCCGACGTATATGGGTTTCGACGGTTATAACGTGGTTGGAGCGACCCATGTAACGGTTCGTGCTTCAAGTGGTGCAGCCACTGGGGGGATTCTGGATTTAACATTCGGCAGACCTGCGGGAACTTCTGCTGCACTGGTGAATATCACTCCTACAGGAGGCTGGAATACATTTCAGGACTTCACCGTTCCTTTGGATCCACTGGAGACATCAAGAAGTAACGGTCTTCCAATCTATGCAGTGGTAGATTCCGAGCAATCAACTTATAAATACGATCTCCAGTCCTTCAAGTTTGAACGTTCAAGCGTTGGCACAGCCATCGAAGCGGAAAGCTTAAGTCGCGAGCAACTTCCCAGCGTTTTGACGGATGTCAGAATCGTGAGTACCAAAGTGGGGAACATCAAGCAGAGCAGCAATTGGATTGAATATGATAATATTAATTTTGTCGGTAGTGCAAGCTCGGTCACTTTTACGGCTGCTTCTGGAAATCTATTAGGAGGCACCGTCATCATCTATGATGGCCTTCCTGCGGCTGGCGTTGAACTCGGTCGCGTCAAGATCAATCACACAGGAGGCTGGAATGCTTTTCAAAATTTCTCTGCCAATATTCCTTTCATCGCAGGCGGCATCAAAAAGATCAGCTTACAGTTTGAATCGAGTGATGTTAGTTCTAGCTACTTGATGGATATTGACAAATTCACGTTCAACTTGAATCCGATCACTTATCTTAATACTTGGGTTAATGCAGCGACATATGACGACGAATCACAACCTTCAAATCAAGATGTCATTCGCGATCTAGGGACCAAGGTAGGTAACATTAGAAGCATTGATGGCGATAGCACCGAATATTTCATATTTAACAATTTTGATATCACAGGAGCTCGAACCGTAACCATCCGTTACTCAAGCGGTGGCACCGGAGGTGATTTAAGTCTCAATTCGGGTTCCTTTTTTAGCAATGAGCTAGCACAATTTAACCTTTCACCCACAGGTGGTTGGAACGTTATCCAAGAAGTTACCATGAATATCGATCAAAGCGTATTAAGTAGGCATGGCAGCGGCACCAACGCTCGTAACTTAATATTCTCGATCTATGAGGGGGACGGAAGCACAAGCTACAAGTATGATATCCATGCCTTTAGATTCAATCCATAATATCAATTCGATTTAATCACAAACACGAAAAGGCTTCAGTATTTCGCTGGAGCCTTTTTTGCTTCTTGTCGGTGAACCCAAGATGAAAAGATGCCTGGTGGCTGCCCCCCAAACAACAGGCATCGGGCATGGGGTTTGAATCACAGAAAGCCGAGGCGCACCGGACGCTTTACCGCAAGGGCTACGAAATGCCCGCGTGATACCTTGCGCTGTCCCCGTTTTGGGGACTGTTTGAATGTCACCGTATTTGTAACACTTCTCTCTGGTATGGATGGATCCATCGCTCTTCAAGAAAATCATGATCCTTCCCCACGCCACCCAACCAATTTCTCTAACTTCACCATGAACTGTCGTTTCTTATTCTCAATCCCACTCTCTATCCTTTCTCTCTCCCTCGCGGCACAGGCTGCGGAGACACGTCCGGCCATCGTCCAGTCTGAAACCAAAGAGCAGCACGACGCACGGATGCACTGGTGGCGGGAGGCAAAATTCGGCATGTTCATTCACTGGGGGCTTTTTGCACAAGCTGCCGGAGAATGGAACGGCCAGCCCCCTGCGAAAGGTCGCGATCAGCGCGGCGAGTGGTTGATGGAAGCAGTGCGGATGCCGGTGGCCGATTATGCAAAGATGGCAGCGACGTTCAACCCGGTGAAGTTCGATGCCGACCAATGGGTCAAGATGGCCAAGGACGCAGGGGCGAAATACATCGTTTACACCGCCAAGCATCACGAAGGCTTTGCAATGTTTCAAACCAAGGTCAGTCCTTACAACATCATCGACGCGACACCGTTCAAGCGCGACCCCTTGCGTGAATTGTCGGCGGCTTGCCAGAAATACGGGGTCAAGCTCGGCATCTATTATTCCCAAGCGCAAGACTGGTATCATCCGGGCGGCTTCGTTTACAAAACCGGCCCGTGGGATCCGGTGCAGACTTCCGCCCCATTCGAAGACTATTTGAAAAAAGTAGCCATCCCGCAGATCAGCGAACTACTGACGAATTACGGTCCGGTCGCCGAACTTTGGTGGGACACACCCTGCGACACACTGACGCGCGAACTCTGCGAGCCGATTGCGCAAATGGTCGCGAAACGACAACCCGCCGTGGTCATGAACAACCGTCTCGGCGGCGGTTACGAGGGCGACATCAGCACGCCGGAAGGCCATGTGCCTGCGACGGGTTACGCGAATCGTGATTGGGAGTCGTGCATCCCGATGGCCGCCACCTGGGGCTATAAAAAGAACATCACCAGCTACACCCCGGCACTCACTTTAATCACTCAGCTCATCGACATCGCCAGCAAAGGAGGTAACTTGTTGCTCAACGTCAGCCCCATGGACACCGGGGAAATTCCCTCCGAGCAAGTCGCCCGGATGCGCGACATCGGCGCGTGGATGAAGACCAACAGTGAGGCGATCTACGGCACGAAACCCACCATCTTCGGTGCCGAAGCCGGGGCCTATGACCTCACGCGAAAAGACGACACCGGAAATCCTCGGTTTTTGCCTGGCAACGAATGGCGCTGCACCACCACCGAAAATCGCATCTACATCCATTTTCTAAAATGGCCCCAAGGCTCCTTCACCCTGAACGATGTGCCCAATCGCTTGACCAAAGCCTACCTGCTGGCTGATCCGAAGCGTGCGCCTCTTTCGTTCACCCAAGAAGGAGGCTCCGTGAAGCTGACTCTGCCGACTCAAGCACCCGATCCGCAGATCAGCGTGCTCGCGCTGGAAGTCGCAGGCCCCCTCACTCGACCGACCAAAGACCCGCTGGCCCAAGCGAACGATGGCACGGTGACTCTGAATGCCAACACCGCTGAAATCCTCAATGACGGCGGCTCGACTCCCACACTGACCCTGAGCGAGGAGAAAGCGGTTTCTTGGAGCAAGCCCGAAGACCATTTATTGTGGCGGGCCACTCTCAAGAAACCCGGCACCTTCACCGTGCTGATCAGCTATTCCCTCCTTACCAAAGAAAGCAACACCAGCGCAACACTCGACCTTGGCGGCACGGTCTTGCGCTGCGCCTTGCCGGTGACCATGGGCAAGCGACTCAAGAGTGTGTCAGTCGGCAACGTGACCTTGACGCAGGCCGGCGCACTGCCCGTCACCTTGATGGCAGCAGGCGACCAGACTGCGCGCCTCAGTGTCCAATCCGTAATGCTAATCCCACAGCCGTGAGATCTCATGAGCAGAGAACAGACGTGGGATCAGATTTTCCCAAGAAAAACAATCGCACCACCGCGATGAAACGATTCTCTCTATTTCTCGCCGCCTTTGCGCTGGCATGCACCGGGGTCAATGCCGAGCCTGCCAAAATCAGATGCCTGATCGTCGATGGCCAGAATAACCACAAGTGGCTGGAAACCACTCCCCTGCTCCAGACCATCCTTTTGAATACCGGGGTGTTTGATGTGGAGGTATCCACCACCCCTCCGCAGCAGCAGGCGAAGCCACCGGTGATGCCGAAGCAGGCCACGCCCGAGCAGAAGGCGGCCCATGCCGAGGCGAGGCGAGTCTACCGGGAAGGTGCCGCTGCCCGCGCCGCCGCCGCCAAGCCCGCCTGGGAGAAATGGCAGCCCCGCTTCCAAGATTACGGCGTGATCATTTCCAACTACAATGGTGAAGACTGGCCAAAAGAGCACCATGACGCGCTGATCCAATACGTGCGTAACGGCGGCGGCTTCGTCAGCTACCACGCTGCCAACAATGCCTTCGGCGATCAGGCGGACTACAATGAAATGATCGGCCTCGGCGGTTGGGGTGGGCGCAATGAGAAATCCGGCCCTTACCTGCGGCTCCGCGATGGTGCGTGGACGCATATCCATGGCCCCGGCAAGTGTGGCGGCCATGGCCCGGCGGCCGAGTTCATTATCGAGACATTTGCCCCAGAGCATCCGATCATGAAAGGCCTGCCGCCACGATGGATGCATGCCAAGGACGAATTGTATCATTCACTCCGCGGCCCGGCCAAAAATCTCTCGGTGCTCGGACACGCTTTGTCCGATGAAACCAAAGAACAGGAGCCAATGCTGATGGCCATCTCCTATGGTAAAGGCCGCGTCTTCCATACCACGCTCGGTCACTATGTGGATGCATTGGACGGCCTCGGCTTTCAAGTCACGTTCGCTCGCGGCTCCGAGTGGGCGGCCACTGGCAAGGTGACACAACCCGCACCCAAGCCAGGCGAATTAACCGAAGGCCCTAAAGCCGCGCTGCGTCCGCTGAAGCCCACGGCTCATGAATAAGCCAAAAGCTCCGATCCCAGCACCCTTCACTCAAACCTATAAAAACCCATGAACCACACGATCATCATTATTATTTCAGCATGGATGATTAGTCTAAGCAGCATTTTTGCGGCGGTGACGACCTCAGAGCATGTTTACCGGACATCGGATGGTGTCCCTCAGACCTTGCGGGTTTATTATCCCGATGGATGGACAAGCAGTGATACCCGGGATTGTGTCGTCCTGTTCCATGGTGGGTCATGGAAAAACGGAGATAAAAGCCAGTTCTATTCGGTGTGTAACTATTTCGCCCAACGAGGATTGGTCGCAATCACTGCCACCTATCGTAGGCTAACGGATGCAGAGCTTGCCGTGTTGCCCGCAGGGGCTTCGTTGAAAACCCCTTGCGTGAAGGATGCAAAAAGCGCGATCCGCTGGGCGAAGAGCAATCACGCTGTTTTAGGGATCAATCCAAACCGGGTGATTACCGGTGGCAACTCGGCTGGAGGACATATTGCAGTCTTGGCGGTGTTGGATGACATACAAAACAATGCAGACGATCCTGTCGGGGTGAATACGAACGTGTTGGCGTTTCTTTTATGGAATCCGGCTTTCAATTTGGAATCGAATGAAGGCACCTCGGAAGTCAATGCGTTTGTCCATTACGACAAACCGCTGCCACCGGCCATCTTCATGTTCGGGGATCAGGATAATTGGAAATCCGCCTCAGATGAGCTATTTCGGCAGATGCGCGGACGAGGCGACACCGCTCAATTCTGGGTGGCCAAGAATGTCGGGCACATGTTCTGGGCGGGTGAGCCGTGGCTGACGCAGACCATCTTGCGGGCAGACCGATTTTTGGTGGATATGGGGATTTTATCACCCGGCACCATTGCTCAAACGCCGCCTACCATCACCGTGCCTCAGTCGCTGAGAGCCTTCGCCAGCGAAGAGCGGGTGGAACTGAATTGGCTCCATGTGTCTGGCCAAGCCGGACCTAACGGCTACAAAATCTATCGATCCACGCAAATGGGCACCAATTATCAGCCCATCGCATCCAATGTCATGGCAAACACCTATCTCGACGAGGACGTCAATGCTGGAACAACCTACTACTACGTCGTGACCGCTCAAGCTGGCAGCACGGAGTCCGCATTCAGCAACGAGTCCCTGGCGGCTCCCTTGGCCATCGTCTCACCAGGCACGATGAGCCACGTGGCCGTCAATCGTGGTAGAGGAGACAACAATTATACCTTGAATGCGACGGTTACCATCACTGCGGATTCACCACCATCGGGCCTATTTTTCGACAGATGGATCGTTAACTCGGGTGGTATCACTCTTACCAATTCCACCTCAACAACGACCACCTTTACCAAGGGCATATCCCCAGTCGTTTTAACGGCGACTTATTCTGCGGCTTCGGTGAATCCCGTCTATACCGGGAAAATACGCTATACCGCGAATACCCTACTCGCCACGGCCGTTGCCGTTACCGATGGCGTCAGTGATCCAGCCTTTCAAGTAGGAAATGGAGCGACCCTTACGATCCATGCCGGCGGCTCCTTGACCCAACCGGATCAGACGGTTCCTTCTCAAACCATACTCATGCTTGGAACTACCGACGGAATCACGAGCGGAAATTTAGTGATGAATGCAGGATCGATCACAGGTACCGAGTTAGGAGGAGGCAGCATCACGGGCATCAGTGCCTACGGCTCGTCCATTGCCACGTTCAATGGTGGACAAGTTGTTGTGAATGAAAACGGAAATCCTCCGGGCAATGGGCTTTCTACCCCCCTCAATGCCGTTGGCTTTGCGGCTTATGGCAGTAGCAAGTTCGTTCTGAATGGTGGGAATTTCGCAATCAGCGAAAATGGACATGGTAGAATCAATCCCTTCACCGTGTCCAATAACGCGACGGTCGAAATTTACGGCGGGACATGGAGATTTTTCACAGACAGCACTCTTACAACTGCCGCTCTAGCCGCAGACGTTCTCGGCTTTATTCTACGCGACAATGCCCAAGTAACCCTCAATGGGACCTTTAATTTTGGCGCTGGTGCCATTGCACAAAACACAGGCACCATCACTGGCACACTCCGAAATGGCGACGCCTTTAGTCTGGCATTCGATAAAACTGCCGGAGGAACTATTGTCATTGTTCCTGATCCCTACGTCACTTGGGCAGGAGCGGCATTGAACTTCACGGGCGATGCCAACAACGACGGAGTGAACAATGGCCTCGCTTGGCTGCTCGGCGCAGCAAATCCCAATGTGAACGCCTTCGACAAGCTTCCTAACGCCACCGGGGTCGGCGGCAATCTGACAATGACCTTCAAAATGTTGCCGGCATCCGCACGCGGTGGTTCTCAGCTCTTCCTTGAGCATAGCAAAGACCTCGGCGTCAGTGACCCATGGACCGATGTGCTCATTCCAGATCAGAATGGAGGCATCACCCCTGTAACCTTCTCAGTCACGAGGACCGAATCAGGAAATGAAGACGATCCTATGAATATCGAGGTCACGGTTTCTTCTACCGAGTCCCTTGGAGGCAAGCTCTTCGGCCGCCTCAAGGCTGAGAAATAGGCGAGGGAGTAGGCTGCCGCTATCCATTCTGCTGGCAATCGCAAAGCCATAGAGAATAGACCTGCGCATTGCACGCATGTCCCCGATTTAGGGACTATCCTATTCATTCTTATTTTGGAAGATAGATTATTGAACTTTAGTATCTCAACCCATCTTTGCATCATTTTGAAGATCGCAATCGTAAAGATATATTTATCCGTCGCACCAACTCCTCTTTTTAATCCATGAAGTCCATCAACCGTAGAGATTATCTCAAGACCAGTGCCTTGCTTGGAGGCTCAATGTTCCTTCCTAACTTGGCCCTTGGAAGACAAACACCATCCGCCAACTCAAAGCTCAACGTGGCCCTCATCGGCTCAGGCGGGATTGCTGAATCCGCATTTGGAGACTGTAAAAATCAAAATGTGATCGCCATTGCAGAGGTGGATGACGTCCAGGGATTGCCCGGTTTCAAGGCATTTCCTGATGCCAAGCGTTACAAAGACTTCCGGAAATTACTAGACGCGCACGCGAAGGAACTCGATCTCGTGATCGTCAATACCCCAGACCACACCCACTTCGCCGCCACCTATGCCGCCATGGAGCGTGGCATCGCGGTCCACACCCAGAAACCGCTCACTCATAACATCTGGCAAGCGCGCACGCTCAAGGCTGCGGCGGAGAAATTCAAAGTCCAGACTGTCATGGGCAATCAGGGGCATAACTTCGAAGGAATGCGCGCGATCCGTGACTGGTATGAGGCCGGACTGATCGGCGAGGTCCGTGAAGTGCATGCTTGGACGAATCGCACCACCACAAACACCTCAAATTCCAAAATCAAGCTGCCCGCCGAGCCGATTCCTGCTACCTTGGATTGGGATCTTTGGACGGGCCCCGCCGTGCTGAATCCTTATCACAAAAAATTGTGTCCGTCTGGATGGCGCTGGTGGTGGGACTATGGCTTGGGTGGCCTAGGTGATATCGGTTGCCATACCCTCGATATTCCCATCTATGCACTGGGTCTGGGTTATCCGACGGCAGTCTATATGGATAATACCGTAAACTTCAGCTCCAAGTTAGATGATAAAAAGCCAAACCCAGATGCTGCCACCTATATCTATGAATTCGCCGCGCGTGGTGATAAGCCCCCAGTCAAAGTCATCTGGTATGAGGGCGGGCATCTGCCAGATCTACCGGACTCCATGAGAAACGCCAAGGCCGCCATCCAAGGCGGCTGCTTGATAGTGGGAGAAAAAAACACCATTATTTCTCCCGGCATGCGTCCCACCAATCCGCGGCTCCTGAATGATTGGACAGAGCTGCGCGAATCACTACCTCCCAAGACAACTCCCCGCGCGGTTGGCAATCCTGTGAAGGAAATCATCGCCGCGATCCGGGGAGAAATCCCAAGGGCAAGCTCCGATTTCAACCATGCGGTGCCACTTACTGAAACCGTGATTCTCGGCACCATCGCAAATCGCTCCGGCAAGAGAGTCGAGTATTTACCGGAAACCATGACCTTCAAGGACGCCTCTCTAAATCACTATATCAAGGAACCCGTCCGCAAGGGCTGGGAGTATGGTGAAGACCTTCTTAAATTATAAATCGATACCTCTACTTAAGATCTTTATGAAAAACACCATCATAGCCCTGCTATCTCTCACTGCGATTTGCTCAACATCCATCCGAGCTGAAGAAAAATGGGTCGATTTATTCGACGGAAAGACCCTCGACGGCTGGGCCATCAATCCTGTCGGTAGAGGGGGTGAAGCGAAAATCGTCGATGGGGAAATCCATCTCGTCGGGGATCGGAAGTTTTTCCTTTGCACGGCGAAAAAATACTCCGACTTCATCTTCGAGGCAGAAGTCAAGTTACCCGCTGGCACGGCGAACTCAGGCTTCATGTTCCGCTGCCATGTCGATCCCAAAAAAGTTTTCGGCTATCAGGCGGAGATTGATGGATCCAAACGAGCATGGTCAGGTGGCCTCTTCGATGAAGCGCGGCGGAGCTGGCTCTATCCGCAAAAGCCGGAGGGCTCGCCCACGGCCATCGAGTTTCAAGAAAAAACTAAAGGATCTTTCAAACGCGATGATTGGAACAAGTGCCGGATTCAAACAGAAGGCAGCCGAATCCGGATTTGGATCAACGATGTCTTATGCACGGACCTCGTGGACGAGCTGGATAAGGAAGGACATATCGGCCTCCAGCACCACGGCGAAAAAGGACAGATCTATCGTTTTCGCAATATCAGAATCACAGAATCAAAAATCACCACCACCAACCCTTAAAAATTTGAACTACTGCTAAAATCAACCGCTGTTACGACCGACGATTACTATTGCACAAGTGACAGGCTTCGCCTCGTCCCACAACCAAAAAACCCAATATGCAACTTCATCCCAAACAACCCATCCGCTTTCTTCCAAGAGTAACGCGGCTAGCTTCAACCTTGTGTTTCCTGTCGTCCACGTTCGCTCATGCAGTGGACTATGTCTGGGACAACAGCGCGGCGAATAATAATTATTCGGACGCTTCCAACTGGGTCAATAACATCGCTCCCGTGGCCGGAGTTGATAACTACGCAATCGTCGGTCTCACGGGTGCCAACAAAACCACGTTCAGCACCGGCACCTCCGCGAATCTGGCAGCTCTCTACATCGGACACAACGGCACAGATGGAGAGTTTCTTCAAACGGGTGGAACCCTAAACTTCACCGCTCGCACTTCAGGCGTCACGAACATCGGAGCAAATGGGAAGACCGGAACGTTTGTGATGAGCGGAGGGACTGCGAATCTCAATATCGTCGCCCTCGGAACTGGCAGCAATGGCGTGGGCAATATGACGGTTACCGGTGGAGCGATGATCATCCCCAGATCCCCAGGTTCCTACACCAGCCTCCAGGTGGACGCGGGAACGGATAACGCTACTGGGAAATTCGAAATTTCCGGCGGCTCGCTACAAACACGCAACTATGTAAATATCGGTGATCGTGGCACCTTTTCTGTAGTCGGTAGCTCGGCGACGAGCATTCTCATCGGCAACAATCCCACAAGCCGCGACGGGAAGTGGACCCAAGAATCCGGCGGTACGCTTCGCTGCCGGATTGGGACCAACGGGATTACCAAAATCGTCATCAATGAAAACAATGATGCCAGTGACAGCGGAAACGGCGATGTTGTTTTCAAGGCGGGCGCACTCCTTGATCCCGGATTTGTTAGCACCGCTATCGAGGGAGAATGGGACATCATGAAATGGGAAGGCACCCTCACCAACAATGGTCTCGGACTAGCCCCAGGAGTCGATCCTACTTTATGGAATTTCTACTTTGTGGATACTGACCAATCTGGATCTCCTGACACACTGAGAGTGAAAACTGGCAAAATCGTTCAGAG
>JANORE010000560.1:0-3964 GCA_031415155.1 Akkermansiaceae bacterium
TCTCCTCGGCGATACAAACGTCGTCGGCGTCCATCTCGAACAAGGGAAGCCTGTTTATACTCACGAAGTGGAGGGTGACACCGTCGCGGATGTTCTCACTTACGTCGAGTTCGACCCGAAAGAACTCGTCACACGCTTCCGCACATTCGCTGAAAAAGCCGTCACCGAAGGTCGCATTTCTCCGAAAGAACGTCGCGAAATTCTCGATCTTTTCCGCGAGGGGCTTTCCGGTTATACCTACTTCGAGAGCTGACTTTAAAGTCCTTTGCTTGAAAAACCATGGAGGCGGAGGAGGGGATCGAACCCTCGAATGACGGATGCAGAGGGATTTGAACCGCCAAGAGCGCCAAGTTTTAAAGAAACGTAACGATTTACCCGCGCATGAAGATTTGTGGAAATCATTCCGCCGCAATCAATGGATTGCCCTAACGCGCATGTCTGAAGGGGCAAAATCGGGTGTGCGTGGGGGCGATCCAATCCAATAATTTCCACAAATCATCGTGCGTGGGAGTATATTCAGCCGCGACATATTGTGTTTTGATTGAGATTGCCATTGGCATCATAGTTATACGCGGCGAGTTCGGTGGCATTTGGGTCGCTGCCCAAACGACTGCAGCGCCTCCGGAGGGGCTGGAATTCCAGTTCGCAGGAGTTGCTGCCGTGCTCCAGACACCTGTTCCGCCGTCAGCATCCGGGCCGCCGTATGACGTCTCTACACCGCCGCGCAAAATTTTAGGCAATCGTTTTAGACATCGATGAGGAATTATTTCACCTACTGGTTTTGAGTTTTTTGTGAGTTTATGGAAGTGCCCTGAAGAAGCTTGCTGGTGATCTAAGAATTTCGCGGATGGAAAACGGCCTTCTCTGCGCGTTGACATCCATCATTTAGCCAGCCAACGTCTCCCGTCCATGGATACAATGAAACTCCTCCTCGGCGCGACCGTCGCTCTATTGCTCGGCGCACTCGCCGTTTCTTGGCAAGGCATGAACCATGGCGTGAAAAATACGCCTGCCGACGAACTTGATCGCCTCAAAAAACAAATCAAGGAAGTCCGCATGGAGCAAGATCGGCTCAACCTAGAGAAACAGCTTCAACAAGTCCGCAGTGAGACTCCTCAAATGCCCACCACTTCCAATGCCGAGGTGGAGGCGATGAAATTACAAGTCGCCCAAAACAAACTCGCACTCGAGGAAATCGAACGGGAAAAAGACCTCGCCCGCGAAAAGAAAATCTTGGATCAGGAAGAACTACTCGGGGATCAACGGAATTTAGAGAGCAAAGATTCCGAGCTGCGCCGTGCGCGAATGATCAGCGATGCGCTACTCATCGGCCGAGTGAAAGAATACGTCGAGGACGCATCACTGGGTGGTTTCGTGACCATCGATGTCATGATGGCGGAGCAAGTACAAATCGGCACGATCCTCGCCATCCGCCGCAAAACTGGCATTCTCGGCCAGCTCAAAGTTTCCGATGTCACGTCAGAAGGCGCGATTGCCAACCCGATGCCCGGCTTCGGTCAAGTGCGACCTCAGCTCGGTGACGATCTCATTCTTCCACCGCCGTATTGATCGCGGATCACTTCCAACTTATTTACTTTTCTCATGTCCACCACCGTCGGTCTCATCTCACTCGGCTGCGCCAAAAACCTCATCGACTCGGAAGTCATGATCGGCCACCTCGCCCAAGCTGGCATGTCCCTCACGCCAGATCCGGAGCTGGCGGATGTGCTGATCATCAACACCTGTTCGTTTATCGACATGGCCAAGCAGGAATCCATCGACGCCATCTTCGGCGCGGTGAAGGACCGCACGGATGATCCCGACCGCGCTCGCCAGAAAATCATCGTCGCTGGCTGCCTTTCCCAGCGTTTCGCGAAAGACCTCCCCGGCATCATGCCCGAGGTGGATGCCTTCATCGGCCTCGATCAGATCACCAAGGTCGCCCCGATCATCGAGAATCTTCTCGGCAAAAAAAACGATGCGGAAGTCACGAAGGATGAAGGCCCTGCGGCCACGGATGACCCGCGCGATTTCGTCACGCTCAAGCCGAAATACGTTCCAGACTATACGACTCCGCGTTTCCGGCTCACTCCCGATCATTTCGCCTACGTAAAAATCGCCGAAGGTTGCAACCACACCTGCACCTTCTGCATCATTCCACAAATCCGTGGCCAACATCGCTCCCGCACTCAAGATTCCGTCGTCCGAGAGGTCCAGGCACTGGTCGCTTCCGGTGTGAAAGAGATCAATCTCATTTCCCAAGACACCACGTATTTTGGGATGGATCAATGGGAAGGAAAGCGCCCGACGCCCAGCTCGCCCGTGGATTCCACGCGCGGCGAATCGCTTTCCACGCTGCTTCGAGAGATCAACAAGATCGAGGGCGATTTCTGGGTCCGCCTGCTTTACACGCATCCAGCGCATTGGTCAGACGAGCTTATCACCACCATCGCCGAGTGCGATAAGGTGGCGAAATACGTGGACATCCCACTGCAACATATTTCCGACCGAATGCTCACCGCGATGAAGCGCGTGACCAGCGGCGACTACATCCGCGATCTCCTCCGCCGGATGCGGGCTGGCATTCCTGGTCTCGGCATTCGCACCACTTTCATCGTCGGTTTCCCCGGTGAAACGGAAGAAGATTTCCAAGAGCTACTGGAGTTCATCGAGGAGTTCCGCTTCGAGCGGGCCGGAGTTTTCCAATATTCGAAAGAAGAGGGGACCCGCGCCCACAAAATGGACGGCCATCTTCACCACAAAACCCGCAGCAGCCGCTGGTCTCGCGCCATGGCCGCCCTCCAAAAAATCGCCAGCGAGACGAACCAAGCGCAAGTCGGCAAGTCCGTCCGTGTTCTCATCGAGCAACCCGGTGTCGCCAGAACCGAGTGGGACGCCCCTGAAATCGACGGCTCCGTCCATGTCGATGAAGCGATTCCTGTCGGCGAGTTCGCCCAAGTCACCATCGGCGACTGGCGTGGGTATGATCTCGTCGCGGCGCGGTGAAACCGAAGATTTTTGGTAAAATCTTGTTTGTGAAAAGGAGGAGAGGCTTGCAACCTGTCGCCATCCGCCGGGGCATCGCTCAGGGGATGGTGACGATGGCGTCTCCTTTGACTTTGCTGCGTTCGTCGGGATTTTAAGCCACCAATGCCTTCAGACGGCGGCAGACTTCCTCGACATTAGCGCGAGAATTGAAGGCGGAAATACGGAAGTAACCTTCGCCCGCCGAGCCGAAACCGGAGCCAGGTGTGATGACGACTTGAGCCTCATCTAGCATCTTGTCGAACATGTCCCACGAACTCAGACCCGCCGGGCAGCCGACCCAGACGTAGGGCGCATTTTCACCGCCGAAGACGGAGAGTCCCGCAGCAGTGGCGGCTTCACGCAGTAGCTTCGCATTGCCCATGTAGTGCTCGATGAGCGAGCTGACTTGCGCCTTTCCATCGGCGGAAAACACCGCTGCTGCGGCTTTTTGGACAGGGTAGCTTGCGCCGTTAAACTTGGTGCTGTGGCGGCGCGACCAGAGTTGATGAAGCGGGATGCGCTCGCCCGTGTCCGATTTTCCACTCACCGATTGAGGAATGACGATGTAGGCACAGCGGACGCCGGTGAAGCCGCCATTTTTTGAAAACGAGCGAAACTCAATGGCGCAATCGCGGGCTCCTTCGATTTCGAAAATGGAGCGTGGAATCGCCGGATCTTGGATGAAAGCCTCGTAAGCGGCATCGAAGAGGATGATCGCATCGTTGGCCTTCGCATATTTCACCCATGCTTCAAGTTGGGCACGAGTCGCGACGGCACCCGTCGGGTTGTTCGGGAAACACAGATAGATAAGGTCCGCTTTTGCGGTCGGAACGTCGGCCACGAAATGATTCGCCGCGTTGCAGGGAAGGTAGAGCAAGCCCGCGTAGGCACCCTTTTCATCGGCGTCGCCCGTGTTGCCAGCCATCACGTTGGTATC
>JANORE010000561.1:0-2902 GCA_031415155.1 Akkermansiaceae bacterium
CGGGCGCGGCGGGCGGCTCAATCAGGCAGATGGCACCGCGTGGATGGCGTCATTCTGCCTGACCATGCTCTCGATGTCGTTAGAACTCGCCTTGGAAAAACCCGCCTACGAGGACATCGCCTCGAAGTTCTTCGAGCACTTCGTCAATATCTGCGATGCGATCAACTCACTCGGCGGCGCCGGCCTCTGGGACAGCGAAGATGGCTTTTACTACGATCAGCTCATCATCAATCACAAGGAGCCGATCCCATTACGTATCCGCTCACTCGTCGGCCTGCTCCCGATGTGTGCGGTGACCGTGCTCAAGCAAAAAACCATCGAGGCGCTGCCGAGTTTCCGCAAACGCATGGACTGGTTCCTCGTGAATCGCCCGGATCTTTTAAAATACATCACCGTCCGTCGCGTCCCAGGGGATAAAAATCCAGGACGCTGTCTGCTCGCCATCCCATCCGAAGCACGATTGCGGAAAAGCCTAGCCTACATGCTAGATCCTAAGGAATTTCTCTCTAACTTCGGCATCCGCTCCTTGAGTAAGGCCCATGCCGAGAAACCCTTCGTCTTCGAACATGAAGGCACCCGCCACGAAGTGCCCTACACTCCCGGCGAGGCCACCACGGACATGTTCGGTGGAAATTCTAACTGGCGCGGCCCGATCTGGTTTCCCATCAATTTCCTCATCATCGAGGCGTTAGAAAGATACGACTACTTCTACGGCACCAGTTTCAAAATCGAGTATCCCACGGGCTCAGGAAATCTCGCCACCTTACGAGAAGTCGCCATCGACCTCTGCGATCGCCTGATCTCCCTGTTCATTCCTAACGAAAAAGGCTACCGCCCTTGTTTCGGTGAAGCCACTCGCTACAGCGATGTTACCCATTGGCAAGATCTCTTACTATTTCACGAATACTTCCATGCAGAAACTGGCGAAGGACTCGGTGCCTCCCACCAGACCGGCTGGACCGCGCTCGTCGTCCGCATCGTCCGCGAACGCCGGGAAAAACTCATGCACTCCCTCAATGCCGGACCATCCTCCGCCGTCGATCCTTATTTGAGCGATCTATCGAGCGCTGAGATATGACCGAGGCATTTTTCCGGCTTGGATGAAAAAAAATGACCGCCCAAGTCGTATTGCCGATGTTCACTTTCTAAATTAAATTACCAAAATGCGTTATCTCATCCCACTCCTCCTCGCGCCACTCGCCTTGGCCCATCCTGATCATGATGTGAAACCGGGGAATGATCCCCAATCTGCCGTCAGAACTGGTAACGGTGCTTGGACTTATCAAGCGGTCCCACATTGGGGCGAGCTCCCCGATGGAAAAATCATCGGCCCGACTCACGGTGGCGTGGTGGTCGATGACGACAGCGGGCTGATTTATGTCACGACGGACTCAGAACTCTCGGTCCTTGTTTATCAGCCAGATGGGAAATTTCTCCGCAGTATCGCTCCCGAATGCCAAGGATTTCATGCGATGGCGATTCGTAAAGAAGAGGGGAAAACCGTCATGTATGGCGCTCAACTCAATGGCAACAAGCCGCCGCTGAGAGTCTGTAAAATCGACACCGATGGTAAAATCCTGCTAGAAATCCCGAATGCGACGACAGGTGAAATTCCCGGCGGCTGGAAAGGTCTCACCGGGGTGACCGTCGCGCCAGACGGTTCCATTTTCGCCTCAATCGGGTATGGCTCTCAAATCATCCATAAGTTCGACGCCACGGGTAAACTATTAAAATCCTTCGGTAGCAAAGGTGACGATGAAAAACAATTTAATACTCCACACGGTCTGTTGATAGACAACCGCTTCGGCGTACCGAGACTGCTGGTGATGGACCGTGAAAAGCGCCGTCTCGTTCACCTCGATCTGGAAGGAAATTGGATCGGCGTCCATGCTAGCAACTTGCGTCGTCCCTGCGCGGCCAGCATTCTGGGGGATCATCTCGCGGTGGCAGAACTCGAATCTCGCGTTACCATTCTTGATAAATCAGGCACGCCCGTGGCATTTCTGGGCGACAACCCAAACCAAACACAGTGGGCAAATTTCCAAGTGCCACCCCAAGAACAACAACTCGGAATTTTCACCGCCCCGCATGGTCTTAGTTTTGATCAATCGGGGAATCTTTACATTCAGGACTGGAATCAGACCGGTCGTGTGACGAAATTAGTGAAACCGTGAATCCCATGGATTCCTCGGTGTGTTACTCGATCATTCACAACACCCATACTGGCAAGACTCGCCGCTGGAGCTGACGGCCTACGCAAGGTGGATAGCCACGCGTAAGCCGAGCCAGCCGGAGGCTTCAGAAGGCTACTTCATGTTAGGCAAGATCGAAGCGATCTAAGTTCATTACCTTATTCCAAGCTGCCACAAAGTCGCTGACGAACTGAGCCTGCGAGTCCGAGGCGGCATAGACTTCCGCCAAGGCACGTAACTGCGAGTTAGAACCGAACAGCAGATCGACGCGGGTGCCAGTCCACTTGAGTTCGCCAGTGTTCCGGTCGCGTCCTTCAAAGACAGCCTCGTCCTTCGAGAGCGCTTTCCACTCGACACTCATATCTAGCAGTTTCACGAAGAAGTCGTTCGTCAGTGCTTCGGAGTGGTTCGTGAAGACTCCGTATGCGGTAGCTCCGGTGTTCGTCTTCAAAACCCGCATTCCGCCGACAAGAACGGTCATTTCCGGCGCGGTGAGCGTGAGTAATTGTGCCTTATCGACCAGCAATTCCTCGGTGGAGACGGAGTATTGGGTCTTGAGGTAATTGCGAAAACCATCGGCGGACGGCTCAAGCACCGCGAAGGACGCCAGATCCGTATCCTCCTGAGCCGCATCCATGCGTCCCGGAGTAAAAGGGACGGTGACAGGGAAGCCTGCATTTTTCGCGGCCTGCTCGACGCCGGCGCATCCG
>JANORE010000562.1:0-4285 GCA_031415155.1 Akkermansiaceae bacterium
CTCGGACTCGTAGATGTCGAGATACACCCACACGGATTCCAAGTTTGCGAGTTTGTAGAGCATCTCGCCGCTTTTCACCATCGCCTGCTGCACGGCTATGCGCTCAGTGACGGTGCCATTGATAGGTGAGAATAAAGTGACGCGCTCGCTGACTTTCCGCCGACTAACAAGATCATCCACCTGCTGCTGAGTAAGGCCCCAGCGCAGCAGTTTTAGCTTCGCAGCATCAATCCAAGAGTTGTTCGGTGGGCCATCGAGCGCCACCAGCAGTTCCTTCTGCGCGAGGACCAAATCGGGGCTGTAAATATCCACCAGATGATCGCCCTGCTTCACCTGCACGCCAGTGAAGTCCACATGGAGCTTCTCAATGTAGCCCTCCACGCGGCTGTTGATCACGGCGAGTGCGGACTCGTTGTACTGCACCTTCCCGACTGCTCGAATCTCATGCGTGATCTGGCGGCGCTCGACGGCCACGGTTTCCACGCTCGCCATGGCGCGAGCTTGGGCGGAAAGTCTGAGCATCCCTGTGCCCGACTCCTCCACCAGCACCATGTCCATCCCCATGCTGTCCTTGCGTGGCGTGTCGCTAAACTCGCCCGGCATCATCGTGGACCTGTAGCGTTTTTTGTTGGGCTCTGCGGTCGTTGCGGGGATCAGCGGCATTGAGCAAATCGGACACTTGCCCGGCTTGGGCAGCCGGACTTGCGGATGCATGGAACAGGTCCAGACCTGGCCGACGGCGGGCACGGGTGTTTCGGAATCATCGCAGCTCATGCTGGCAAACACGAGAACCGCAGCGAGGCCGGTAAACAGGAGGCGTTGGATAAATGATGCAGACATGATGTTACCTCCCTAAATTCTCGGAAAAAAGAGCGCCAGACGGCGGCAAGCCCATGACTTGCAATGACAGGTCCGCCAGCGCCAGCTCGCGCTTGATGCACGCTTCGACCTCGGCCAGACGAAACTCCAACAGCGTGCGCTGCGCGTCGATCAGATCGATAAATGTGGTCGTCCCGGTGGCGTATCCCGAACGCGCCACCTCCAGCGATTGCCGGGCTTTCGGCAGCAGGCTGTTTTGCAGCAACGCCAGCAGCCTCGTGCTCTCGCGATACTGATAGCTTTTCATCGCCACCTCCACCGTCAGCGTGAGCCGTTCATTCGAGAAACGTGCTCGGGATGCGCCTTCTAAATCGCGAGCCCCTGCGATCTCCGCCGCGATCTTGTCACGCCAGATCGGCAGCGTCATGCCGCCGGAGGGACGCACCATCGTCGGCGACGCCTTTACATCCGCCTCCACACCCAGTGCGAAATCCGGAATGCGCGATTTCCCAGCCAGCACCATCGCTGCCTCCGCACGACGTACATCCGCCTCCATCGCCTTCAATCGCGGATTTCTCGAAAGCGCCATTGTTAGAATGCGATCCCCGCTCGTGGAGAGCGATGATGACGCCAGCGCCCGTGGCTGTGGCGGCGTCGGATCACCCTTGCCGAGACCGAGCGCGGCCTTGAACTGCGTCGCGAACCATTGCCGGGAATCGCGCAGATTCGTCAACTCCGTTTCAAGCCGTTCTTCCTCGATCTGGGTGCGCAGCAAATCCTGTAACGTACCCTTGCCCACCTCCGTGCGCGATTGCGCCTGCTTTTCCAAGTCTTGCAGCAGCTTCACCATCTCCTGATTCACGCGAATCCGTTCATCCACCAACCGCAGCTCATACCATGCTTTCTTGAAACCGTAGGCGACTTGGAGCACCGCCACCTCGAACTGGAAATACTTCATCCCGCTCTCCGCCGTCGCCACATCCGCCGCCGCATGCAGTTTGCCCGGCCCCGGAAAATCCATCATCAATCCCGGCATCACCGCCATGATCATCTTCGAGATATCTGCCTCAAACGTCAGCCTCGGATCAGGCAACGAGCGTTCACCCGTGATGTTCTCCACCGAGGCCAGCCATTCGTAATAGACCGCCTCCACCTGCGGATGTTGATAGATGGCGTAGCGCACAAACGTCTCCGGCGAACCGCCGCTTGTTAGTCGAGGCAGACTCGGCGCAGCCCCGCCCGGCCGATATTTGAGAAGCACCTTCTGCACGTGATCCCGCGACCCAAGCTCACCCGGCGCCGGAACACCCACGCAGCCGACGAACGGGCAACCCATCAGTATGGCAACTGCCGCGAGGCGGGGTATCTGTAAGTTCACATTTTGCATGATGGATTGGAGCCACTCAAGTGGACAGTGATTGCACCTTTTGGAATCGCTCGAACGCGCTGGGGTCGGGGCAATTTTGCGGGTTCATGATGCCTTTGATTATCGGGGTCAATGTGGGGCTGGTAAAATCGGTTGAACAACACGAAGGCGTCTGGACTATGCAGGTCCAGACGCGAAGGCATGTTTGTGAAGTTGATGTGATAGGCCAGCTATCGTCTCACGATTTTGACGATGTGCCCGCGCCGTGAATCCAGCTATGCATAAACTTTGAATGACTTCGCATTATATAACTACCACACCGATACCATGTGGACGTGTCATTTCAACTCAGCGACCGGGCATGTCCTTGTTAGGCATGGGTTGATAGTTCCTGTTGTCTCCCATGTTGTGGGATCCAGTCGAAGATGGGACGGTGCCGGTGTTTTTGTGGGCGGGCATGTCTTTGTCTTGCATCGGGCGATAGTTCCGGTTGTCACCCATATTATGGGATCCACTTTGCCCATTCCCAGTCCCACAGTTGGAGAAGGTCAGAGTGGCGATGATGAGGCCGAGGGCGGCCAACGTGTGTTCAAGTTTGATTTTCATGATTCTTGTTGTTTATGGTTGATACTCGTGGTGATTGTATTCCAGCGGGCGACAGGAATCTCACTGGTTGATGTCTACGATATGGCGCTCCCATGAATTCCGCTACGCATCTCGAATGATAGGCCGTGCATTTCTTCAGTCGCGGGAAATTCCCATATGGGCGGCCCTACTCGATGGATGCCAACGCGGAACAAGGTCAAGAAGCAGCCGCTTCATCCGTATCCGGTTCAACCAGGCGGATACTTTCCGCAAGGACGGTGAAGCAGTGTTCCTTCAACCCCGCAACGGCATTACCAAGTGCGAAGATCCTAAGCCCCTCCGGGGTCTGGACGGTGACCTCGGTGGCGTGAAGCATGTTCAGGAAACTCTCTTCATTCGCGTTGACGTGAATGCAGCCATCATCGGTGCGAACGTCGAGCGACGCCGCGCTCCCGGAAAAGACGCAACCGGTCGCGGTGCTCAGTTTGACTGTTAGATGCTGCATGGGCTTGGATGGTAGGTTCGATGTATCGGCGTTTCGTAAACCATACCTTCGCGGGTCTTCCGAAGACTGGCTATGCATCCGAACTGAAATATTGCGCGTTTCTTCGACATAATTTCCCCCGGCCTATAGTGAACAAATCAGGAAGCCGCCAAAGGGAGCTTCATACGATAGGCACTCGGCGATTCACCCACGACTTTTTTGAAAGTCCGGTTGAACTGCGAGAGCGACTGGAAGCCCACTTCATATGCCACTTCGCTCACCCGCCGGGACGGATCCAGGAGGAAAAGCCGGGCTTTCTCAATGCGGGTCCGCGCCACGTATTCGACGAAGTTGATACCGGTCCCCTCTTTGAATTTTCCGCTGAAATAGGTGGCGCTCATGTTGACGGTCTTTGCCACGGCGGCCAGTGAGAGTTCGTCATCGGAATGATCGTGGATGAAACTCCGCGCCTGTTCGACGGCCGGGGACTCGCCGCTGGTGCCGTGCAACGCCAGCGCGTTGCCGCACTCGGCCAAGTGGTGGGCGAAAATATCCAGCAGCCGGATCAATGCCTCGTATTGCTGCGGGGTGAGGACGCGCGTATTGAGGTAGTGTTCTTCCAGTTTTTTCAAGTCCACCTCCGCCCCCCATTTGAGAATTGTCGCCGCGATATGTTTGAAGCGCACTTTATCGGGCCGCTGCAAAAGGACTTGTCCGGTGTGCAGGAATGCGATCAGGTTTCCCCCGACCCGAACCGGAACGGCGGTCTCACACATTCCCGCGAAGCATTTGAGAGTCTTGGGTTGATATTGGGCTTCCTCCTCCACCTTGCACTGCAACGCGTAACACTGCGCGCAGCCCTCGTCGGTTTTCGACATGAGCGCGCAGAAGGCGTTCTCCTGCCTTTTCCCGTATTGAACGATGTTGAACAACGAGGGAGCTTGAAGCCGCAGTGGAAGCCCGGTGCCTTCCGTGAATGCCCTCTCATAATCGCGATAGACCTTGGAAGCGGATAGGACTTCCAGCGTGTG
>JANORE010000563.1:0-12047 GCA_031415155.1 Akkermansiaceae bacterium
CTGAACCCACCACATATTGGGGAGAGAAAAGTCGGAAGAACTTCCGTTGTATTGGTAAGTGGCGAGCTGGGTGTAGAGCAGCGGGGCCTCTGGCGCGCGAAACTGAGTGCGCCAGCCCTCGGCAAGTGCCCGCATTTTATCCCCATAGATCATCCCATCGCGGAGGTTGGACTCGCCCTGATACCAGATGAAACCGCGCAGCGCGTAAGGCACCAGCGGGTGAATCATGGCCTGATAAAGGCCAACTTCATTACCGATTCCCATTTTCATGAGAGGCGCAGCAGGTAGAGGAGCCGCGTCTTTTCCAGCATCCAGAGCGGCGGTGGCGTCTTTAGCCCATGTCGCTACATCGTCCACATAGCGGCGGTAAGTCTCGCGGTATTCGGGGAATTCAGGCGTCAGAGAGAGCCGATGCTTACGCTGCTTGGCCAAGGATTCAATCCCGGCAAGCCCCTCCTCGGCCCACCACGGTTCAATTTTGGAACCACCCCATGAACTATGGATGATGCCGATGGGAATGTTCAGCTCATTGGCCAGCCGACGACCGAAGAAATAACCCACGGCAGAAAAATGCTGGACACTTTCCGGCGTAGCATCGCTCCAGTTGCCCTGCGCCTGAAATTGGCGTTGCTGCTTGAGGCTCTTCGTCACCTGAAAAATTCGCAAGTTCGGCACTGGACCCTGCGCTGCCAGATCGCGATCCGCTTGGCGGCTGCTTGCGATGGTCCACTCCATGTTCGATTGGCCACTGGCCAGCCAGACTTCACCCACCACCACATCATTCACTTTTTGCGGCGGCTGCCCCGCCTCGGTGATAATCAGCGTCTGGCCTTCGGCATTCGCTGGCAGGGCGGAAAGCTCGATCAACCAAGTGCCGTCGCCCTTCGCCTTCGTGCTTTGCGTTTCCTTGCCGAAGGTGACGCTCACCTCGGCACCCGCAGCAGCCTTCCCCCACACTGGCAATGGCTTATCACGCTGCAAGACGGCTCCATCCTTAAATAACGGTGCTAGCTCCAGTGCTAATCCATGATTCGCAAGCGCAAGTAGGCATAAGATCATTAACTTTTTCATCAGGCGTTAACCTAGCAACCGCTCTCCATGTGTGAAGAAAAATATATCGACCGAGCAGACATCGGATTTTTTGGAAGCATCCTAAAATTAAACAGCCTTGAAGTCTCTACCGAGGTGGACTAGCACCTTCGCATCATCATCATCATGATTTACCGAATGAAATCACTCTCTCTTGGAACCCGCCCGCTGAAGTCCATCTTGCTTTTGCTAGCATTTTCCGCCGTCCCGCAGCTCGCCATGGCGACTCCCACTCGCACTCTTTATTTGAAAAGTAGTAATACCGCGCTGGGTTCAGGCGATTTCTTCGGTCAAGCCGTGGCCATCTCCGGCGATACCGTCGTCATCGGTGCATCGGGTGACAATAGCACCAGCACCGGTGTGAACTCGGTGGCCAACGACAATGCTCTCAAAGCAGGCGCGGCTTACGTATTCGTCCGCAGTGGAAATACTTGGGTCCAGCAGGCTTACCTCAAAGCATCAAATACGGCAGCAGGAGACCGATTCGGGGCATCGGTGGCGATTTCTGGCAATACGATCATCATCGGAGCACCGGAAAAAGCAGGCTCCAGCGGTGCCGCCAAGGTCGGTGCGGCTTACGTTTTCATCAGAAATGGTAGCACTTGGACCCAGCAGGCCGTGCTCACCAGCTCCGCTCCCCTCGCGTTTTCCCAATACGGTCGTGCAGTGGCGATCTCTGGCGAGACGATCGCCGTCGGTCAAGACGGCACCTATCCAAGCGATCCGAATTTCGCGGATGTCTACCTAAGAAACGGCACGAACTGGGGTATCCAAACCACACTCACTTCTCCCATCATGGGGGAAAATGGCTTTGGTGGCGCTCTGGCCATCGCAGGTGAGACCATCGTCGTCGGTGCGCAGTATGAGAACGGCCCGACGGTATCGGGATTCACGCCTCCCGGCGAGGGCGCAGCTTATGTTTTCACCCGATCTGGGACAAGCTGGAGCCAGCAGGCTCGTTTAAAAGCCTCAAATGTCGGTGCACGAGATGGGTTCGGAAATGCAGTGGCAATCTCCGCAGATTCCATCGTCGTCGGTGCCTACAGCGAAAATGGCGGCACAACTGGAGTGAACTCAGTCCCTAATGAAAATGCACTCGACTCAGGCGCGGCATACGTCTTCGCCCGAAATGGAGTCACTTGGAGCGAACAAGCTTACCTCAAGGCATCCAATACCGGAGCAAGTGATGAATTTGGAAGATCCGTAGCGATTTCTAGTGATCGGATCATCGTCGGCGCACCGCGGGAAGACAGCGCCACCACCGGCATCAATCCTGCTCAAAATGAGAGCACGCAAGATGCGGGAGCAGCGTATATTTTCACCCGGACGGGAGCCGCTTGGAGTCAGCAAGCGTTTCTAAAGTCATCCAACAGGAACCAAGGCAACCTCTTCGGTGGTGATTTATTTGGCAACGGAGTCGCCGTCTCAGACGACACCATCCTTGTAGGAGCGAATGGCGAAGATGGCAGTGGCAGCGGCGTCAATCCCGCGCCCTCGACCTCGCTGGTCGAAAGCTCCGGCGCGGCCTACTTTTTCGACAACCTTCCCGCGCTGGTTACCGTGCCGGAAATTTCTGTCTCGTTAAATGGTGGTGGCAGCCTGCTCGACGGCTCAGGCACGGTGATTTCCCCCAAGGTCAAACTCAAGAAATCTGCCACCAAGAGTTTCACTCTGGAAAACACCGGAACCGCGCCACTCAACATCTCCAGCATCAGCAAAAACGGACCTCATGCCGCCGAGTTTTCTATCAAGAATTTCACCGCTCAATCGTTAGCTCCCAGCGCGAAAATGACATTTAACGTCACCTTCAAGCCAAAAGCCAAAGGCAAGCGGAAGGCCGCGATCCACATCAAAAGCGACGACGCAGATGAAGCTACTTTCGACATCCATGTGAGCGGAACCGCCGTGAAGAAATAACCGATCTCGCAAAATCTCTCAGCATTCCGCTCGGAAAAATCCCGCATGACATCGCGGCAGACGTCGCCGTTCTGTTTTTATAACGGCCCGATTATCCAGAAATGAGTTGCGTCCCATTTTGATCCATTCCCTGGAAAATCTGAAATCTAAAATCTTGTGGTGTGGCTGGTTGACAAGGGAGGGGTGGGTTGATCAATCTGCCACAGGTGCTGCACTTGCTTTGAGTGATGCAGCCTATTTTAAAATCCACCTTAACGGAGTTATCGCCCAGTGTTTTCCAACGAAGATTATCTCGCAGAACTGCTCACCGAAGCCGGAATCGTGAACTTAGACGAGCTCGAGCAAGCTCGAAACGCCCTTTCCGGGGGGGAAACGATTGTCGAATACCTCCTCGGCCACACCTCTCTCACTCAAGAAGATGTCGCGAAGACGCTCGCCAACAATGCGGGTATTCCCTTTATTCGACTTTCCGACGTTACCCTTGACGCAAGTGTCATGGAATCCATCACGGACGAGGTGGCGAAACGCTATCGCGTGATCCCGGTGCAGGACGATGGATTGACCCTGACCATTGCCTTGGCAGATCCACTCGACTTCGAAGCTCTCGATAGCTTACCTCACGTCATTGGTCGCGAACTCGACATGGTGTGCGTGACCCAGAAGGACATTTTTGAACATCTACGGCAGTTTTATCATTTAAAAGGAACAGGCTCATCAGAAGATGGTTATTCCGTCACCGGAGCCGATTCTGAGGCTGGCCCTAGCAGCAGTGACGCACCGATCATCAAGCTGGTGATGCAGTTGCTCACCGAGGCATTTCGCTTAAAAGCTTCGGACATTCACATCGAGCCGCTTGAAACATCCGTGCGCGTTCGCTATCGCCTAGACGGTAAGCTCGTCCATGTGGACACCCACCCGAAGAAACTTCTGCCCGCAATCATCGCCCGCTTGAAAGTGATGAGCGGCAGCATGTCGATTGCGGAAAAACGCCTTCCTCAAGACGGTCGTATCCAGTTGAAAATGGGTGATAAGGAAGTCGATCTCCGGGTTTCCTCTGTTCCATCGAATCACGGCGAATCCATCGTCATGCGGATTTTGGATAAAACAGCGCTCCTCCTTGGGCTGCCAGAACTTGGTTTTTTCTCCGATGACCAATCTTTATTCGAGCAGATGCTCGGCCTCCCAGACGGTATTCTTCTTGTCACGGGGCCGACAGGTTCGGGTAAAACGACGACGCTCTACGCCTGTCTCAACGTCATCAATAAGCCGGATAAAAAAATCATCACCGTGGAAGACCCAGTCGAGTATGAGCTACCCGGCATCAACCAAGTCATGGTGAAAACAGACATCGGCATGACCTTCGCCGCAGCGCTCCGCGCCATGCTCCGTCAGGCGCCGAACATCATCATGATCGGGGAAATCCGGGATGCGGAGACGGCCAACATCGCCATCAATGCCTCGCTCACCGGCCACTTAGTTTTCTCGACACTTCACACGAATGATGCGCCATCCGCAGTGGCGCGTCTCGCCGATATCGGGGTGAAGCCATTCCTCATTGCTTCGGCAGTGAGAGCCGTACTCGCCCAACGTCTGGTCCGCAAACTCTGTGCCATTTGTAAAGCACCTGGAGTTCTTACCGAGAAGGAAATGCGGGCACTCTCGCTTGATCCGTCGCGGATGACCGAAGCAACGATCTTCGGCTCCGTCGGTTGTGAAAAATGCCGCGGGAATGGATTCAAAGGCCGGATGGGAATTTTTGAAATTTTTGTCATCGACGACGAAGTCCGCAGCATGATCAACACGGGCCTGACGACTTCTCAACTCCGCCGCCGCGCCCGCGAACTGGGGATGCGAACGCTCCGTGAAGACGGCATTCGCAAAGTCCTTTCCGGCCTGACCTCCGGTGGTGAAGTCGTCCACGCCACGATGTCAGACCTCGACTGATTCTTCCTATTTTCCCCAAAACCTTCCGCCTTACGTCCCATGGACAATCAACAGATTATCGAACTTTTCCAATCGCGTGGTCTCATCGACTCTGCGCTCGCTCAGGACATTCTTGCAGAGGTCGGGCACAGCGGCAAAGAGATCGCCGAGATATTAGCCGACTTCCAAGTCATTCAAAGCCGCGATGACATCTGGCCTGTCGTCGCTTCCGAGTTGGGAGCATCCATGGTGGATTTGAGAGATTGGACCCCGCCCGAGGCGCTCCTTTCGCTGGTCCCTGCTGGTACGGCCCGCTTGCATGGCGCACTCCCGGTGAATTTCGACGAAACAGGTTTGTATGTGGCGCTCGTCGATCCACTCAATCCACAAACGGTCGAGGATTTACGCTTCGCTCTGGGTCGTGAAATCACCGTTGTCGTTGCGCCCGACTATCTGGTAGAATCGAAAATCAACGATTGCTACGGTGGCGAAGGCAAGGCGATGGAAGATCTCTTGAGCCAGCTCGAACTCAGCCGCGATAGCATGAACGCGGCGAATATGGAAGCTGAAGCGAACTCTGCTCCGATCATTCGCTACGTGGATCTCGTTCTTTACCAAGCGATTAAGGAAAAGGCATCCGACATCCATTTCGAGCCATTCGAGAAAGATTTTAAAATCCGTTACCGGGTGGATGGCTCGCTTTATGAAATGGCTCCACCTCCGATCCACCTTGCCCTACCGATCCTGTCACGGGTGAAAGTCATGGCGAATATGAACATCGCCGAGCGCCGTGTTCCGCAAGACGGACGGATCGTCAAACAAGTCGGCGATAAGCAAGTGGACATGCGCGTTTCCTCGCTTCCCACTCACCACGGCGAATCCATCGTGCTTCGGGTGCTTGATCGTTCTTCCGTCAATCTGTCTTTGGAAAATCTCGGACTTACCGATCACATTTATAATTACATCACCGAGACAATTGAGAAACCGAACGGTATTTTCATCGTCACCGGTCCCACAGGCGCAGGGAAAACCACCACGCTTTACGCGGCCCTGCGCCGGATTAACACCATCGACGCCAAGCTTCTCACGGCAGAAGATCCCGTCGAATACGACATCGACGGGATTATTCAAATTCCGATCAATGAAGCGATCGGCCTCGATTTCCCACGCATTCTTCGGGCATTTTTACGGCAAGATCCAGACCGGATCATGATCGGGGAAATGCGCGATAAGGAAACCGCGACCATCGGCATTCAAGCCGCGCTGACGGGTCACCTGGTACTTTCCACACTTCACACAAATGATGCGCCCGGCGCAGTGACTCGTCTCGTGGACATGGGCTGTGAGCCATTCCTTGTATCCGCTTCACTCGAAGGAATTCTTGCCCAGCGCCTTGTGCGAACCATTTGCAAAGAATGCAAAACACCCTACGAGCCAAACGAAGCGATTCTGAGCCAACTCGGTATCTCGGCTCATGAACTCGGCGACAAGCAATTCTTCACTGGCAGTGGCTGTGATGCTTGTGGGCAAACGGGTTACCGTGGTCGCCGCGGTCTCTACGAGCTACTCAATGTCACCGACCCGATTCGTGAGCTAATCACCTCCCGCGCACCTTCCGTAGTTCTCAAGCAAAAAGCCGTGGAACTGGGTATGAATACGCTGCGTGAAGACGGCTTACGCAGCATTTATACGGGAGCAACAACGATCGAAGAAGTTCTGAAATATACCTAAAAATGCTCCCTCTCCCACTGCGAAGTCTTGGATCTTTTCCGGCTTTGCGTCTTCCATCCTTTACACAATTTAAAAAAACCCTAAAAACCCGCTAGATTTATGGCAAACTTTCACTATTCCGCACTCGACGCAAAGGGTGAGCAAAATACCGGCGTCTTGTCTGCTGGTAGCGAAGCAGAAGCAATCCAACAGCTTCGCTCGAAAGGTCTCTACCCCACCCAGATCTCTGAAGAGGGAAAAGGGAAAATCAAAGGTGGAAAAGCAGCTCCTGCGAAAGCGAGCGTGAAAGGGCAGAAGAAAACAAAGGCTCCAGGAAAAGGCAAACTCGGCGGCAGCATCAAAGCCAAGCCCTTGATGATTTTCACGCGCCAGCTCGCGACACTGATTGATTCCGGCCTTCCGCTTCTCCGCAGCCTCACCGTTCTCGAAAAACAAGAGCCGAATCCTATGCTTCGTGCCACCGTTTCTAATCTCGCAGAAAGCGTCCAAGGCGGTTCCACGTTCTCCGAGTCCCTCGCACAGCATCCGAAAATTTTCAATAAACTCTATGTCAACATGGTCAAAGCCGGTGAGCTGGGCGGTGTTCTGGAAATCGTTCTCAATCGTCTCGCCGAGTACCAAGAAAAGGCTCAGAAGCTGAAGAACAAGATCGTTTCCGCCATGGTCTATCCGGTGATCGTCATGTTCATCGCGGTCGGCATTCTCGTTTTCCTGATGATCTTCATTGTGCCGAAGTTCAAGGAAATGTTTGCCAACTCGGATCAAGAACTTCCGCTCATCTCAAGAATCGTCTTCGGCACCTCGGAGTTCTTTCTCGCCCGCCCGCTTTTCGTCCCGAATGTCGTCTTCGCCTTCATTGCCTTCGGCATTGGAGTTTTCCTATTCAATCTTTGGGGAAGAACCGTCAAAGGCCGCAAGGTGATCGACACCATGAAGCTGAAAATGCCAATTCTCGGCGATATTCAGCGAAAAAGCGCGGTTTCTCGCTTCTCACGGACTCTCGGAACTCTCGTGACTTC
This sequence comes from Akkermansiaceae bacterium, assembly GCA_031415155.1. Taxonomy (GTDB): domain Bacteria; phylum Verrucomicrobiota; class Verrucomicrobiia; order Verrucomicrobiales; family Akkermansiaceae; genus Luteolibacter. The sequence continues at coordinate 7,680 of JANORE010000563.1, forward strand.
TGGCGTTCCCATTCTCCAAGCATTGAACATCACCCGTGACACGGCGGGGAATGTGATCATTTCTAAAGCGATCGAAAAAGTCCACGAGGCGGTTAAAGAAGGTGAGACGATTGTCACTCCGTTACAGGCATCTGGCGTTTTCCCGAACATGGTGATTTCCATGGTGGACGTTGGTGAAGAAACGGGGCAACTCCCAGAAATGCTTCTCAAAGTCGCAGACGTATATGATGACGAAGTCGATAATGCGGTCACTGCCCTGACTTCCATTCTTGAGCCGATCATGATCGTGATCCTCGCCCTCATCGTCGGCGCGGTCGTATTCGCACTCTTCTTACCACTGATTAAGATGATTTCCACCATGAGCGAGCAATAATTCCTCAAGGCGAATCGTCCAATCCACACAGAAATCCAAGGATCATGCAAATAACAACTCGTCGTGGTAGGTCCGCCTTCACTCTCATTGAGATCTTGGCCGTGATGGCAATCATCGCGATTCTAGCGGGCGTAATCGTCGGTAGCACCAGCCTTGTCAGAGACAAACAAGATCGGGAGCTTACGAAAGTCCAAATTGGCATCATTTCCAATAAACTTGAGGAATACAAGTTGGACACAGGAGCTTACCCCGCGACCGAAAATAACGAAACGGGTGAAAAAACGTCCGATATTATTTTTAACGCACTCTATTGGGATTCCGATGATGATGATAAGGGAGTCGGCATAGGAAAAGAAGAGGGTGATCAGGATCAAAAGATCTATCTCCCCGATCTGGATCCTGCCACTACCAAACAAAAGTGGACCAAGACGCCCGCCTCAGACAGAAGTACCATTCTTGATCCATGGGGACAAGAATACCGTTACCGCTCGGCGAAGGATCAAAATGGCCAAGAAAATTCCTCTACTGACAATCCAGACTTCGATCTCTGGTCCAGCGGTAAAGATAGAAAAAGCAAACCCAGCACTCCTAAAGACAAAGATAACCGAGATGACATCAAGAATTCTTAGTCATTTACCCGTTTCTATCACCTAAATATCCTCGACGCCCTTCGTTCTGACGGGCTTTCTTTTTCCTGCCAACATGAGCGACGAAACTTCACCTAATCCAGAAAACCCTCTTCCTCCTATTTCCGAAAACGTGCCTTCCGCCCGCCGGAACTCAAGCCCTCGGTCCACCAAGAAAGTGGCAAAGAAAGCCGCCAAAACTAAGGCAGAGCCGACTTTAGCCGCTGAACCACCAGCCGCCACGGTAGAAGAGAAGTCAGAGCCCCCGTCCCTTCCGATTGAACATGAAGATCACTCAGAAGCTCCATCCATCACCAGTGATTGGCCAGAACCAGAGGCCGCATCGACAGGCGGGAATCATTCCACCCCAGAATCTACGAAACGGAAACGTCGTCGTCGCAAAGGAAAAGGCCAATCCACTGCCCCGTCAAACGCTACTCCGCTTGCCACGGAAGACATCCAGTCCATCCCATTTCCCGAACCGAAGTCGGTAGAAGGAGCACCAGATCAACGGTCGCGGCCAAATCCAAATCCACCACAAGCACCACGCCTGAAAGTCGATCTGGAACTCATGCACCAAATGGCTTGGAAAATCTACCTCGCCGAGATCGGTGAAGAAGGTGTCGCCCTCATCGGTGATGGCGACGCGAGGGATCTTTCCCGTCGCTGTTTCCGGTTAGCGGAGATTTTCATTGAGGAGCAATCCCGCAGATCCTAAGAAAATCACCTCGTTTTTTATCTATATGATGAAAGCGTAGCGATTCAGGTGTGACGAGCTGGGTTCGTGAACTCAGGGGCGAGATGAAATTTAATCAACTTGCCGGAAGATTCATTGACGCTAAGTTGCCGTAGCTTTCCAATATCATGCCCCATATTCTTCAAGTAATCCTCTTAGTTTTCGCCGTGGTGATGTGTTTCAACGTCATCATCTTCGTCCATGAACTTGGGCATTTCCTCGCTGCGAAATGGCGCGGCTTGCAAGTGGACCGCTTCCAAATCTGGTTCGGCACTCCCATTTGGAAAAAGGAAATCAACGGCGTCCAATACGGCCTCGGTTGGATTCCAGCGGGCGGATTCGTCGCCCTACCTCAGATGGCTCCGATGGAATCCATCGAAGGAGGCAATAAAGATAGTAGACCGCTGCCAGCAATCACGCCGTTGGACAAAATCATCGTCGCCTTTGCCGGGCCGCTATTCTCGATGTTACTGGCTGTGCTCGCGGCATTGGTCGTATGGGGAGTTGGTAAGCCGAAGGATTTCATTCCCACCCAAATCATCGGTGAGGTGGTGGAAAATGGTCCAGCGGCGAAGGCTGGTATCTTGGTTGGCGATAAAATTCTGTCGATCAACGGTAAAACCGTGAACGGGTTTGCTGGCTCGTTAGACAGTATCGTAGAAAGCATCATCCTGAGTGAAGGCCAGCAGCTTGAATTCATGGTGGAGCGGAAAGGATCTCTCTCTCCGCTTAAGATCATCTCGAAATTCGAGACCGAAGAGACTCAATGGTTCCAGCGGAAAGGCTTACGCAGAATAGGGATTTACCCGCAAGCCGATCATATTGAACTCGGTGCTATTTCCAAAGGTAGCCCCGCCGAAAAAGCAGGATTTGAGGAGGGCGACGTCCTTATTTCCATGAATGGCCAGAAATTTACAGATAGCGCATTGGCGATTGCCTTCGTCCAAGAAACGGGTTCAAAGCCCATCGATTTTGAAATTACTCGTGATCAAAAGCCGCTCAAGCTTACCGCTACACCGATTGTTCCCATCTCGCCAACAGGGCTAGGGCCTAAGCTAGGCATGGCTTTTGCAGGTCTGCCGTATGCGAACGAATCGATTGTCCATCCTGGGCCATTTGAACAGATCGAAGAAACCGTGCGCATGATGTGGACGACCATTACCAAGGTGATCGCCCCGCAATCCGGCATCAATGTCAGCCATCTCAGTGGACCCGTCGGCATCGCCAAGCTGCAATACCAACTCTTACAAATGGAAGATGGCTGGCGCCGCCTTCTTGGTTTTATGGTTCTGTTCAATGTGAATCTCGCCATCCTCAACATGCTGCCATTTCCGGTTCTTGATGGAGGACATATCACACTCGCCATCTTGGAGAAAATCACAGGCCGCCCCGTCAGGGCAAAGCCCTTGGAAATCGTCCAAACGGCCTGCGCGCTCGCGTTAATTTCACTGATGCTTTTCGTCACCAGCAAGGACATCGGCGATGGTTTCGGTCGCGGTGGCGGGAAATCACAAGAAATCATCTTCCCTGCGAATTGAAACACCTCACCCCAGCTTCCGGCTGCGGCCCTTTTCATTCCTCGCTCCGCAAACTGGGCAATCTACCGTGGCGAGGTGGCTGCGGTCCTCAAAGGCATGCAAGCACAGTCTGCAAATGACGCGATGCGCCAAAGCTCGATTTTCCGTTCGGGCATGAAGAGTCCGAGAAATGATGGCAAAAATCGGCACGAGGGCGAAGGAGCCGAGCACCCCATAAAGCACGAAATCAGCGAGCGTCAGTTCCATCGGTAGGTTGATTGATGAAGCCGACACCGAGAGAAATCCAGCGGCTGGATTTCTCGTGATCTGGCTGGAATTGGATCTTCTGAAGCCACGTTTCCAACTCAGCAGCTCCAGTTTCACCGCCTTTTTCGAGTGAAACGCACTCACTCACGCTGCCTTCGGAGTTGAGCCGTAGGAGAAAACGCCATGAGGCCGAGGACATGGCACTGTCGATGGCGGCGGTAAATGGCGGCAGACTGCGGGGCAACATTTCACTCGTGATGCCAGAAAGCGGATAGAGCGAGGGCGCGAGCTGGAGTTTTGCGAGATCCGGCGTGGTCGTTTTTGGTAGGCGGCGTTTCGGGAAAAACGATTCGCCTTTCGCCGCAAGTTTCACGGAGTGTAGTTGATTCGCCAGCGGTAGGTCCTGTAGCTGAGGCAGGTAGGGCGAGACTTGAAAACGAGTGGCGTCCATCCCAGCAGCTTCTAATTTCGCAAAGCCTTCCCAGTTTTCCGGCTTAAATCGTGAGGGAAACGGGCCGCCCTCTTGTGCTCGTAAGGTCAAGGCCCGGCCCTGAGCATCGTCTCGGAGATAGATCACCGAAGCTCTGCGTGGAACGGATTTCTCGAACTCCGCCACGCGGACTTTTAAGGACAAAAGTAAAGTAAAGGCGGCACCAACGAACGCGAACGCTAACAGTTTTGGAAACAGCGGTGTCTGGCGGTCGCGCCATGGGAACAACCACTCGGGAGTGCCTGTGAGCTTTCGGAGTTTGATCTTACCATCTGCCATTATCGGTCCAATTTCTTGATCGTTTTAGGGGTAGGAATGACCGCACTTGGTGCATTTTTCCCAACCAATGCGATGCGAAA